>VGOE01000014.1 GCA_016876035.1 Chloroflexota bacterium | reverse complement strand
ATTAACCGCATAGGATAGGAGCAGCTGACCATGGCACATAGAGGAGGTGCTGAAATGCCAAAGGTGATTGAATCAGCAGTGAAAGCGCACATCTGGACGCTAGGCGGTATTGGCACAGTTGACTCCTTTCTGTCGACCTGGATCTGGTCGCCGTACAAAGTCAAGGAGGCTCTGGCAATGGGCATCAAGGGCGGCCTGCTCACTATGGTTAGGCCGTGGAGTTCCACGCGTGAGTTGCCCCACTGGACGTCAGCCGGGATCAAGGCTCTGAGTCAATTGGCCGGGGTTTCTGATGAGAATTGGTACAAAGGGACGCCATTTGAAGAGAACTGTGTGGCCGAGGCTGTTGAGGGAATAGGGGAATCTTACGACAGCATGTACTTGAGAAAGTGGGCAGAGATCGCCGGACATCCAGAACTGGTGGTTGAAAACTGCATTAGAGACCTAGTGGATAATGCCTACGAAGGCGGCTTCGAATTCATGTACCGTGGCATGCGGCTACTGCCCGCGAAGCTACAGAATCAGTTGAGTTCAATAGAAGAAGCAATCTACTACCAAGCCTCACGACATACCATCGGCAAACCGGCCAGAGATTCGAAGGAGGCTATGGAGAGCGCGCTGGAGGAAGCCAGAAGCCTGGTTAAAAAGAAGGGCACCGAGATGTCAACCTCGGACGAAATCTTCAGCGACGAGATTACAGACGCGCTTAAGTGGCTGAAGACAGGGAGAATTCCACGGGAACGACAGGAGATTCCAGAGGAGGAGGTAGGCCTGAGCTTGCTTGCAGGTAGACGGTTGAGTTCTGAGGAGAACTGGCAGATCCTCGGGGATAGGAGTTGGCGCCGCATCCGAAACAGCTTGGCCGCTCTCCATCATGAGGGCAATGCCAGATTCGAGGCCATGGACGCGAAGCAGGTAGTAAAGGAAGTATGCAGCGGCAAACGCTGGAGCCCCTTTGGCTAAGGGCATTCGTTCTGCTTGGAAGTTCGCAACAGGCTGCGTGGGAATCTCCACAATGACCGGGCGGATCAACTTACAGGGGGGTAACCACACTCGAGGAAACCAATGGACGACGGGCGTCACTCCGATCTAGGACGTCAAAGTAGGTGAAACACTCCCTGGAGTACAGGGAATTCGGCGCCCTTTGACCAACCATGGATACATTTGCACAGGGAGAACATGAATGCCGAACAGCAACGCCGATAAACAACAGCAGTGATGGCAATCCTACGTCCCCAGAGTACGAGCGATTCGCAGACCAGATTGAGGTCGTGGCAGGCACCTCCCAAACCAGGTCAAAAACGCTGTATGAACACTGGGTTTCTACTATCCTCATCGGCTGGGCATACATTTGGTAGGGGGAGAGTAAATCATCATGCCGAGGGACAGTCAGGTAGCTGGCCCGTTGTCACAGATTTGGAGAAGGCAGGATGATTTACTTAGTTCGCTGCACTGAAAGATGAAATGTGGCCTGACCAACAAGCTATAGGGATAGCAGGTGGAGCAAAGGCCTGGACCGGTTCCTTCTTCTTCAAGCCTGCCCTCACGCTTTTCCCGGTCATTGACGCCAACCTCTGAAAGAGGACGCGGGAAAAGGAATTGAGCGCTTCCCTGGCTATTTCCAGGCGTTCCCCGGCCACCTCATGTCTCTTCCTGGCTGGCCTACCAACCCGGTCGGTGTTTTCAGTGGTAAAGCTGCCCCCAAGATCATGGTGGAGGTTCTGCTCGATGAGGGCCGGTTGTCATGCTGTTTTCCTCATGCCCTTCAGCTTCCACCGGCTCAAACCGAACAGAACCCCACGCCCGCACATTACCCCAGAAATGGATAGCCCCGTTTTGACTTACTTGAGATGTGGCCGAGAGTCGAGGGCGGGTTGTGACACGAGTCTCCCCTCTGTTATAATCTCCTACCTTTCGATATCCCTTTCATGGGAGGAGATTTCGAACCATGGATTTGACCCAGGTTCTAAGGGCATTTGGCGGGATGCTTCTCTTCTTCCTCCCAGGTCTTCTCCTGACTCTGCTATTCTTCCGGGGTAAACACGTCAGCCTGCTGGAGAGGATACCTCTAAGCTTTGTCCTCAGCATTTGCATCATCACCGTGGCGCTTTTTGCCCTGAACAAGCTCTTTGACATCAAGATAAGCCTGGCCACCTCCATAGTTGTTACTATCATCATCAGCCTGGCCATAGTGGTGGCACTCATGAGAGCCAGGGCCTTTGGCCGCCTCTCTTTTCCGGGCCACATCGAAATTTCACGCCGCCAGCTAATGGAGTACATTGGACTGGCCGCCATCCTGGCCTGGGCCTTCTTCATGGCCTTCATACCACATCTCGGCTATTCATATCCCATCCACGTCGACGAGTGGTCTGCCTTTGGGCAGAGCCAGGCGCTGACCCAGGCCCAGAGCATAACCTACACCGATCCGTTCTATGGGGAGGCAACGGTCTCTGACCACTACGAGATTGGATTCCGTCTCTTTCTCAGTGAGATGAAGCTTTTCACCGGGCTATCATGGGTCAACATCTTTCTCGTCTTTCCCGGCATCATCTTCATGCTCGCCGTTCTCGTCTCTTATGCCATCGGGCGGCGGGCCAACTATGGTCTTGAGGCCGCTTTCTTTGTGGCCCTCATCCCTACCACCGTCCGCTTCCTGGGGCCATCCTTTCTGGTACCCGTAGCAGTGGGGCTGCTGTTCCTGGCCATGATCGTATTCCTCCTTCATCACTTCGAAATGAACGCCACCAAGGCCTTTATTCTTTTGCTTCTTCTTGGCTTTCTCTTCTTGTGTCACCCCATTACCGCTGTCGCGGCTACAATAGTCTGTTTCATCTATGGATTTACGATTCTCTGGGAGAGTGAGGAAAGAGGCATCAGAAGGTGGCAGAGCCCTCTTCTAATCTGGGGGGCCGTCTTGGTTCCGGCTTCCCTCGGCTTGACGAGGAACTGGGAAGCGATAACTGGAACCCTCACGGGACTAGGTGAGCCGGGGAGCAGGGGCTTACCCCTACTGTCTGATGCCCTGCTCGAGTTTGGCCTCATCCCTTTGGCCCTGTTTGCGGCAGGGGTGGGGTTTCTGGCACTTGTGGGGGGCAAGAAGTCCTGGGGGCTCCTTCTCTCCTCCCTGGCTTTCCTCCTTATCGTGTTTATGTTCAACTGGCTCAATGTCAAGAGGGTACCCAGTTTCTATGACCGCAGTTTCATCTACCTTTTTCTTCTGGCCGGGACAATCGCCGGGTTTGCTCTCAAAAACCTCAGGCTATGGCTTTCTGGTTTTCTTGGTCGGTTCACCAGAAAGGCTTTTCTGGTGTCTCTACTTTTGGCCCTCGCCCTGGTGATAGCCGCTGGATCACTGAGCGTTAGTTCGCGGTTTGACGTGCCTTACTACCGCCTGATCACGGAAAGCCAGTACCATGACT
This sequence comes from Chloroflexota bacterium, assembly GCA_016876035.1. Lineage (GTDB taxonomy): Bacteria > Chloroflexota > Dehalococcoidia > UBA2247 > RBG-13-53-26 > VGOE01. The sequence continues at coordinate 41,579 of VGOE01000014.1, read as the reverse complement.
GCCTGTGGATCAGGGAGAATCTGGATAGTAGCTACCAAAAGGCGGTGGTCAACCCCCACATAGCCATTGCTTTCAGTCCTCTCACGGGGAAGTCAGTCTATGCCAGCAATGCGGCCCAGTTGTTTTCAGCCTCGAGGATTAAAGAAGTACAGACATTTTTCGAAGGGAATGCCTCGGACACATCCTGGCTCATTAAGCGGGGGATAGATATCGTGTATACCGATCTCCCGGTGGACAACCCTGACCTGGAGGAAGTAAGACAGGGGATCTACATAGTGCCCAAGGAACTGCAGCCGTGAAACGGACCTCTGGGGACGTGCCGCTTGTTCTCGGGCACCATCGGACTTATGTCCAGTATGCACCACCTCGTTGGCGTCCTATATTGACAACCAGGCGATCAGTAACTAAACTAGGTTCAAATCCGCTAGTTGCCCTGTTAGCACCAAACCCGGGCGTTATACGAATACCTGGTATTTAGGGGGGTGGATAGGATGTCTCGAGAAGAGATTGAGTCATCACGTCATCAGTATAGGGATGTCGGGATGAAGCAACCCTCGCGTCGACGTTCACACTGCCTTGCCCCTAATGGGGCACGAGACAAGATCAGGGACGGGATAGTGCCAAAGGACACCGGGGCACCAAAAGGGAGGGAAGAGGAGTGGCGTGCCCTTCTCCATGCCATGTCCCAACGAGCCTTCATGATGGATACCCAGGGAACCATAATTGTGGCCAGTGAAGCACTGGCCCAAAGCCTGGGTAAAAGCCTCAGTGAAGTCATCGGTTCTTCGCTATCTGACCTCTTTCCCCCTGAAGTGGTTGAACGTCTGAGAAGGCGTGTTGACAAGAGCATTCGTACAGGCAAGCCGGTTAGATTCAAAGGCATGTGCCGAGGGAGATACTGTGCTTACAGTGTTCAGCCTGTCTTTGGCGCGGAGGAGAAGGTAGCCAGGGTGGCCATCTCTGTGACAGACATTACGGAGCGCAAGCGGGCAGAGGAAGCTTTGAAAGAGAATGAAGGGCGCTACCGCCTGCTGGCAGAGGCCTCTTCAGATATCATCTACACGACGGATACGAACGGCCGGTTCACCTACGTCAGTCCCTCTATCACCGGTCTGCTGGGCTACACCGTAGAGGAAATGCTGCCTCTCGCCAAGGAAGAATATCTCACCAGTGCCTCCCTTGATGTCGCCCTCAAGGCAATCAGGGAAGATCAGGCCCTGGAAAGCCTGGGGAGCGAAAACCGCCCCAGGACACGGCGATTCGAGATGGAGCTGAGACGTAAAGATGGCTCCACAGTCTGGACTGATACCAATTTGACCTACCTGCGCGATCGCCATGGCAAGCTGATCGGGCATCTTGGGGCGATACGGGACATCACCGAGCGCAAGCAAGTAGAAGAAGCGCTGCAGAAGGCAAAAGAGTTCACAGATAGTCTCATCGCCTCCATGCAAGATGGGCTCTCCATCCTGGACAGCAACGGTGTTCATACTGAGGTCAATCCTGCCCTTTGTGACATGACTGGTTTTTCCAGGGAGGAGCTCATCGGGACGGGGCCTCCGCACCCCTATTGGCCACCGGAGTCACTCGAAGAGATGGAGACAGCTTTCCAAAAGGTCTTGAAGGGTGAATTCGGCGACTTGGAGATGACTTTCATGCGGAAGGACGGTGAGCGTTTTCCGGTGATCGTCACTCCCTCCTGGGTAAAGGACAAGCGGGGTAATGCAATCAGTTACTTCGCAACCGTCAAGGACATCACCCAGCGCAAGCAGACGGAAGAAGCGCTCCGGCAAAGGGAAGAAGAGTACCGTCTACTGATCGAGAATGCCAACGAGGCCATCTCCGTGGCCTGCGATGGCATTCTCTGCTTTGTCAATTCCAAGGCCACAGAGATGACAGGATACTCAAAAGAGGAACTGACATCCGCGCCCTTCGTCAACTTCATCCACCCAGATGACAGAGAGATGGTAGCTGAACGTCATGTGCGAAGACTGAGGGGCGAACAGTTCCCTGGCGTCTATCCCTTTAGAATCGTTGATAAAGCTGGCAACACCAAATGGCTGGAGATTAGTGCCGTATTGATCTCCTGGAAAGGTAAACCCGCCACCCTGAATTTCTTGATCGACATCACCGGGCGCAAGCAGGCGCTGGATGAGTTAAGAAACTCCTACGAACAGTTGCGCAGCCTCTATCGCCGTTTGCAGTCCGTGAGAGAGGAGGAGAGAATAAGCATAGCACGCGAGGTGCATGATGAATTGGGGCAGGCCCTGATAGGTTTGAAAATGGACATATCCTGGCTGGAGGCGAGATTGCACCCCACCGATGTTACCCTGCTTGATAAGGCAAGAGCAATGTCAGAGGCGATTGACAATACCATCAAAGCAGTGAAAAGGATTTCAACAACCCTGCGCCCGCCACTGCTAGATGATCTCGGCCTCGTCGCTGCAGTCCAGTGGCAGGCAGAAGAATTTCAAAAAAGGACCAAAATCAAGTGCCAGCTCCATCTGGACGGCTGCGAAGAGTTGCCGGAGGACGCGGAGCTTGACACCGGAATCTTCCGCATTCTTCAGGAGGCGCTCAGCAACGTTAACAGACATGCCAGGGCAACCAGGGTCAAAGTGAGTCTACTGCAAAGAGATGGTGAGCTGTTGCTGAAAGTGAGCGACAACGGCAGGGGTATCGAGAAGGACCAGATTTCCTCTCCAGAATCCCTGGGGCTGGTCGGAATCCGGGAGCGGGCCGCTCTACTGGAAGGTGCGTCCCAGATCGTCGGCCGCCGAGGTAGAGGAACAGTGTTGACGGTAGCTATCCCAATGGTGCGAGGGATGAAATCGGATGATAAGAATACTGGTAGCTGACGACCACGCGGTAGTGCGCCAGGGGATAAGGCAAATTGTGGCCGATGCTCCTGACATGGAAGTGGTTGACGAGGCAAGCTCCGGTCCTGAAGTCCTGGAAAAAGCACTGAAACGCGACTACGATCTGGTTTTACTCGACATCACCATGCCCGGGAGCAGAGGGCTCGACATACTGGCTGAGCTCAAGGAGCGAAAACCTGAACTTCGTATTCTGGTACTCAGCATCCATCCGGAAGAGCAGTATGCGCTGAGAGCCTTGAGGTTGGGTGCCTCCGGCTACTTGACCAAGGAAAGCGCCCCAACGGAGCTAATAACCGCTATCAGGAAAGCATCCCTCGGAACAAAGTATGTCAGTTCCTCCCTGGCGGAACAAATGGCCGGGCAAGTGGCGCACGGCAATGATGGACCGCTTCACCAGACCCTATCCGACCGCGAATATGAAGTGCTGCGCATGATTGCTTCAGGGAAAATAGCAAGGGAGATCGCTGAGGAACTCTGCCTGGCAACAAAGACCGTTAACACCTATCGGTCTCGCCTGCGGCGAAAAATGGGTATGAAGAATGATGCGGAGCTGATTCGTTATGCCATACGCAGTGGGCTCGTCGATTGAAGTGGGTGGTCCTCCGTCTCAGCCATGGCCGGCGGCCGCTCCGCTGACCACCAAGCAGGGTTGTTGCCAGCCCTTGTAAGTAAAAGTCCTACAACTTAATCAGCAAAAGTCCTACAACCTAATCAGCACAGTGCCCATCACCGCCTGAACAGGTCACGTGATATTATATTGGTGTTTATGGTATTCTATGCTATAGGCTAGGCTTGTGTTTTTGTCTCCATGTGATGGTGTTTGATTGATAGCTTTGAGGTTCTGGTAGCTCAAGGGTGAAAGTGAAGCCAGTAGGTGTGATTTGAATTGGGGGTGAAGGTACCCAAAAACACTCAAAATCGAAGCTAATCTGAGAAGTCGAACGTCCCCCTTGCGGAAAGGAGAGTGTACTCATGAAGAGGATCATCGGCTCGGTGATAAGATGCGTCAGAGGTTCCCACGCGGTGCCAGTGGCGGTGGCTCTGACGATTGCCGTGAGCGCCATGCTGTGGCTTGCCGGGACTTCCGGCGCCAGCCCCTCTTTGCTTCTGGGCAATGAGGTCGAAAAAGGCATCTTCGGGTACATCCCCACTATCGCCATAACCGATCCCCCGGATGGGGCCATCGTCGACGCCAGCACAAGCGAGATTCGAGGCGTCATCACGGCCGGCTCCGTGGCCTCAGCGGAGGTGAGGATCAAGAGAGACTCCCAAACTAAGTACTGGAATGGCACCAGCTGGCAGGACGCCGAGGCTTGGGTGGCAGCCACGGTAGGCGGCTCTTCTCCCAACTTCACTTTTAGCTATAACACATTGGGGTTGTTCAAGCCTGAGCATCGCTATACTGTCACTGCCAGATATACCGATGATGCTGGCTACACCGAGACATCCGAGCCGGCCAAGTATTACACGGTCACCCATCCCGTTGGAGTTCCAGGCATCTCCCTATGGGGTGGTGTAGCCCTGGGGCTGCTCTGGTTAGCCTTGATAGTCTGGCTGGTCCGGAGAAGGTCTCTTCAAAAACACAAGGAGCGCACTAGCTAACGCCCTGACTCGGGTCAAGCGTGACCTGTCCCAGTGCCTGGCAGATTGATGACTCAAAATGTCTCTTTTTGGCACGAGCGGTATCAGAGGTGTAGTCAACCAAGACCTGACCCCGAAACTCTGTCACGAAGTGGCGCAAGCCTTGGGCACCATCCTGCCGGTGGGGGCCAGGATCTGTGTGGCCACTGACACCAGGGCCAGCCGGGAGACGCTTAAGCAGGCCATCATCTCTGGCCTCGTGTCCTGTGGAGTCGAGGTAACCGATCTTGGTATTATTCCCACCCCGGTGCTGGCTTTCATAACCAGAGAAGGGGGCTTTCACACCGGGATAATGGTTACCGCCTCTCACAACCCCCCAGAGTTCAACGGCATTAAGCTCTTCAACAGGGACTCGCTGGGATATAGCCGGATCCAGGAGCAGCAGATAGAGAAGATATACGGCGAAGGAAAATTCAGGGTGGGCAGCCAGGGGAGCTGCTATCGAGGGGAGGGGATGAAGGAAAGCTATCTTCGCTTTGCTCAAAGCAGATTACCCAGAAAGGGCCTTGGTGGCCATCTGAGAATTGTAGTCGACCCCGGCAACGGCGCTGCTGCAGGCTTCGCCAGCGAGCTTTTTGCTGAAATGGGTTTCCGCGTTCTTGCCATTAATGACTCCCCCAATGGCCATTTCCCGGGGAGGAATCCAGAGCCAAAGGAAGACACCCTTCTTGGCACCGTGGAATTCCTCCGACAGGCCAAGGCAGACCTGGCTGTTTGCTTCGATGGCGACGCTGACCGGGTTGTCTTCTGCGATAGAGAAGGCTTCCTGGGATTTAACGAGCCAATTGCCTTTATGTCCAGAAAAGCTATTGAGCACAGCCCGCGTAAGAAGGTGGTCTCCACAGTGGAGACCGGGAAGCTCTTGGATTTGGCGGTAGAGGATCTGGGTGCAACAGTGGTGCGCGGGAGGGTAGGCGACGCCAATGTGGCCTACCTGACGCAGGAGCTTGATGCTGCCATCGGCGTCGAGCAGGTAGGTGTATACATCATCCCGCAAGCGGGTTACTATCCGGATAGCATCTTTGCTACCCTCTCCCTCCTCAGCCAGATAAGGGAGGCGGCTGAGATCAGGGATTTCTTCAGCGAGATGCCCAGGCTTTTCTTTGAAAAACGAAAGGTCTCCTGTCCGAACCAGCTCAAAGAGACTGTCATGGAGCAGGTGAAGGGGAAAGCTTGCTTTTTGGGGGCTGAGGCCCTCAATACCCTGGATGGCGTAAGGCTTGAGTTCGCTAACTCCTGGATGCTTATCAGAGCCAGCGGGACTGAGCCGGCTATCCGGGTAATAGCCGAGTCAACATCGACGGCGGAAACCCAGGAACTGCTCCAGAGAGGCGTCCAGTGCGTCCAACCCCTCATCGAGGTAGCTGGGAAATGAAGGCGCTGTTCCTTTGTGGTGGGGTGGGCAAAAGGATGTTCCCTTTCACAGAGGACAAGTTCCTGCTCAGATTCCTGGGCAAGAGCCTGCTGGAACATCAGATAGCCGGGGCGGTGACGGCGGGAATGAGCCGGCAGGTGGTGGTGGCCAATCCGCAAAATGCGGAAAAGGTGGCACAAATAACCAGGAGCATCTCCGGGGCCGAGATTGAGCTTGCTGTTCAGGAAAAACCTCTGGGGATTGCCAACGCATTGGAGAGCGCCGAGCACCTTCTAACAGAAGAGGTCATCGTGGTGAACCCCAATGACATCTTCGAAAGCTCGGCCTATGCCGGCCTTCTCCAGGAGCATAAGAAGGACTCCGCCCTTTCCTATCTAGTGGGCTATGAGGTAAAGGAATACTTCCCGGGGGGATACCTCGTGGTGGACAGCACAAATGGGCTAAGGCAAATTGTGGAAAAGCCTGCAGTAGGCGAAGAACCGAGCAACATGGTCAACATCCTGGTTCATCTACACACCAGTATAAATAAGCTCCTCCAAGAGGTCCAAAACGTCCAAACCCTCAGGGACGACGTCTACGAGTGCGCCCTGGATGCCATGGCCAGAAATGGGCAGAGGATTAAGGTGGTCCCCTACCGCGATTTCTGGGCAGCTATCAAGTACCCCTGGCATATCCTGGCCGCGGCGAAATACTTCCTCGACCGAAGCGAGCCCCAGATCTCTCCATCGGCCCAAATCTCGCCAAGAGCCACCATTAGTGGAAAGGTGATCATAAGCGATAACGTCAGGGTATTGGAAAATGCGGTGATAAGGGGGCCGGCATACATTGGCTCAAGCTCCATCATTGGCAACAATGCCCTGGTGCGTGACTACAGCCATATCGGTGCCGATTGTGTGGTGGGATACTCCACTGAGGTAAAAGGCTCCTACATCGGGGATGGGTGCTGGTTTCATTCCAGCTACGTTGGCGATTCTATAATAGCTGATGGTTGCTCCTTTGCTGCCGGCACCGTTCTGGCCAACTTCCGCCTTGATGAAAAGAATATCTCAGTGAGAGTGGGGGATGAGGTGGTTGATACGGGGCTGGATAAACTGGGCGCCATCATAGGAAGCAATTCTAAGACCGGTATCCATGCCGGCATTATGCCTGGGGTGAGAGTCGGGCCCAATTCCTTCGTTGGCCCCCACGTTTGCCTGATCAGCGACCTGCAACCGAACAAGATGGTTCTGCCCGAGCTCCGCTCGAGGGTTCTCAACAAGGAAGACGAGCTTGATGAGAGAAAGAAAAGTGAACTTATGAAGAAGCTGGATGGGCTCCAATGTGCGGAATAGTCGGATTTGTCGGTGAAGAACCCGCAGCTCCCTTCCTCTTAAAGGCGCTGGGAAACCTGGAGTACAGAGGATATGACTCTGCTGGCATAGCCACGGTCGCCGACGACAGGATCTGGTTTGGGAAGGATAAAGGCAAGCTAGCCGAGGTGCAGCAGAAACACCACCTCGATCAGCTTCCGGGAAACACAGGCATTGGGCACGTTCGCTGGGCAACGCATGGCACCGTCACCGCGACAAATGCTCACCCTCACTTCGACTGCAAAGGGGAAATTGCACTGGTCCACAATGGAATCATAGAGAACTATCAAGAGCTCCGCCGCCAACTTGAGCCTGGGCATCGTTTTGTTTCCGAGACTGACAGCGAGGTGCTCACTCACCTTATTGAGGACTACATCAAAGCCGGCATGTCCCTGGAGCAGGCCGTCCTTGAGACCACCTATCAGCTTCGGGGCTCCTATGCCTTGATTGCTATCTCAGCCAGGGAGCCGGAAAAGATGGTCGCCGCCCGCAAGGACAGCCCGCTGGTGGTGGGGTCGGACGGCAAAAGAGCCTTCATTGCCAGTGATGCCCTGGCTTTTCTGGAGCACACCAACCGGGTTGCCTTCATGGAAGACGGCGAGATAGTGGTGATAAACAGGGGCATAACCTTCCTCAACAAAGAAGGAAAGCGGATCGAAAAAGAGTTCACCACCTGCGACTGCAAGTGGGCTGAGGCCGCTAAAACGGGCTATGACTTCTTCATGATGAAGGAGATAATGGAAGAGCCTCAGGCGATACGCTGTGCCCTGATGCAGGACAAGAAGCTAATCCTAGAGATGGCCATGGATATTCTACGGGCAAGGCAGGTGGTAATTACTGCTTGCGGCACCTCGCGATATGCTTCTCTGGTGGGCAGGTTTCTCTTTTCCAAGCTCGCCGGCAAATTATGCGAGGTGGTCATGGCTTCCGAATTTCAATATTTCTCCGATTCTGTTGACAGGAACACCCTGGTGATAGCTGTCTCTCAAAGCGGGGAGACAGCCGACGTGATTCAGGGGGTGAAGAGGGCCAGGGAAAACGGGGCTAGAATCTTCTCTTTGGTCAATGTGGTGGGCTCTTCCCTGGCCAGGATGAGCGACCGAGTGCTCTACCTTAATTGTGGGCCGGAGATCAGTGTGGCAGCCACCAAGTCCTTTGTCAGCCAGCTAGCCATCTTCTACCTTTTAGCTTTCACCATGGCTAATAGACCAGAGGAAGTGGAGAAGATAGGGGCTATCTGTTCGGGGATTGAGGAAAACCTGCGTACAAACGGTCATAAAATAGAGAGAGTGGCGCAGTGGACCAACGGCAGGAATGATTTTTACTACATAGCCAGGGGCATCAATTTCGCTATAGCCGCTGAGGGAGCTCTCAAGCTGAAAGAGCTATCCTATATTCATGCTGAAGGTATGCCAGCAGGCGAGTTGAAACATGGCACTCTAGCCTTGATTGAGGAAGGAACCCCGGTAGTGGTCATCTGCCCCAAGGACTATACTTGTGACGAAACCTTGGCTAACGCTGCGGAAACCAAGGCCAGGGGAGCCTTTGTCATTGGGGTCTCTGAAGAGAGAAATCCCCTCTTCGATGAGTGGATTGAGATTCCGCAAACGGAGGAAATCTTCTATCCCCTGGTGTCTATTGTACCTCTTCAGCTTTTGGCCTATCATTTAGCCGTGGCTCGGGGTAAAGACCCCGATAAGCCGCGCAATCTTGCCAAGTCCGTGACTGTGAAATAAGTGAGGTACGAGATATTCGGTGGAACAGTCTGGGTTTGATCAGAGTCTGAAAGGAGATGAACACTGGGTGCCGATGGGGTTGGCCTTCCAGCATATTACTTATTGCGGGACAAAGCCGGTCTCCGTTTGCCGATTCCTTGAGAGCGCACCTGGTATGACTCTTTAGGTTGGGCGTTTTTGAAAGAGAGGTTCATCAATGGAACTAGAGCGTTACTGGGCAATAATCTGGAAATGGCTGCCGCTGATCCTCATCGGCACCGTGATAGCCGGTTGTATCAGCTACGTCCTCAGCGACAGGATGGAGCCATCCTATCGGGCCACCGCCACCCTAGTGGTCACCGAGACTACCAGCCCTATCCCGGGCTATCAGTACAGCCAACCAGCGGTTACCACTCATGCCGAACTCATTGAGACGCCCTCGGTCATGGAAGGGGTGAGCAGCGAGCTGGCGCAATTGGGCATATATTACTCCGCCGGGGAATTGGTCAGCAAGGTCAGCACCAGCACCAAGCTCCAGTCGCCGCTGGTGAAGATAAAGGCCAGGGACAACAATCCAGCTGTAGCTCAACAGATAGCCAATACCACTATTGCGGTATATATCCAGCAGCACCGCGATAGACTGCGGGCTGATGCGGAGGCTTCCCTGAGCCAAATCCAGAGCGAAATAAACGCGGCCTCAGCCAGCATTAATGAGTTGGAACTCAAGAAGGCCACCACCGGGCTTACTTCTGCGGAAGAGGAGGAACTGGCCACTCTCAAAGGTGACCTGGAACAGCTCAAGAATCTGCGGCTGCTGTGGAACTTCCAGCTTGCCCAGGCCCTGGCTGCCGGGGGAATCAGCCTGGGTGAATCAGCCTCTCTGCCCACTTCGCCGGTGAGCCCCAAGACAACCCAGGATGTCCTGCTGGCGTGTGTCTTGGGCCTGGTGGTAACCACCGGGGCTGCCTTCCTGAAGGAGTACCTGGACCGGTCGGTGAAAACTGCCGAGGATGTCAGCCAGCTCACCGGGCTCTCTACCCTGGGGGTGATAGCCAGGTTCAAGTCGAACCCGGGAGAAAAGGGAGGCCTTATAGCTGAGGCCCATCCCCGTAGCTCGATCGCCGAGGCTTTCCGTATGCTGCGCACCAACCTTCAGTTTGCCACCCTGGATAGGCCAGCCCAGACGCTGCTGGTAACCTCGGCTGGTCCCGATGAGGGGAAGACCTCTGTCCTGGCTAACCTGGCAGTCAGCCTTGCCCAGACGGGGAAGAAGGTGATCGCCGTGGATACTGATCTAAGACGCTCCCATCTACACGAGCTCTTTGGGATTTCCAATGAGATAGGGTTCACTAACCTTCTGCTGGCTCAGCAGCCCGATGTGGCTGGCTTTCTCCAGCCGACCAAGGTTGAGGGGCTGAGGGTCCTCACTGGCGGCCCGCGCCCCCATAACCCCGCCGAGCTGGTGAGCTCACCGCGTATCTCCTTCCTGGTGGGGGAGCTAAGGAAGGAGGCAGATATCGTCCTTTTCGACTGCGCCCCTGTCCTGGTGGCAGCCGACGCTCCTGTTCTGGCAGCCAAGCTCGACGCCACAATACTGGTAGTGGAGGCAGGGCGTACCAGACCGGAGGCACTGGTAGAGACCAAGGAGGCTCTATCTAAGGGGAATGTTCTTATCCTGGGTGCGGTGCTTAACCGCGTGAACGTAACCGGCAGAGGTGGCTACTACTACCATTACCGCTACCCCTACCACTATGACTACTACAGTGATGATGGGCACAAGAGAAGGAGAAGGCGCCGCCACCCCTCCGCCAGCACAGAGGAAGCCAGAGAGGAAACACGAGAGGAAACCGGGGTTCAACAGGACTCCGGGCGATCTGGTCAGGAGTGATGGGGTCGATGAACAAAAACATCGCCGTTGTGGGGTGTGGCTACTGGGGGAAGAACCTGGTGCGCAATTTTGCCCAGCTCGGGGCGCTCCATACTATCTGCGATACCGATTCTGAAAGGCTGCAACAACAGGCGGCCCTCTATCCAGGGCTTAACCTGGAAACAGACTTCACTAAGCTGCTAAGCAGAGACGAAATCCGTGGTGTGGTCATTGCCACTCCAGCCGCTCTCCACTATTCGATGGCGAAAGAAGCTCTTCTGTCTGGCAAGGATATCCTGGTAGAGAAGCCCCTTGCCTTGAAAGTGGAAGAGGGCCGGGAGCTGGTTGCCCTAGCCGAAGAGAAGGGGCGAATCCTGATGGTGGGGCATGTCCTGGAATATCACCCGGCCGTTATCAAACTGAAAGAGCTAATAGACCATGGTGACTTGGGGAAAGTCCAGTATATCTACTCCAACCGGTTGAATTTAGGCAAGTTCCGCACCGAGGAGAACATCCTCTGGAGTTTCGCCCCTCACGATATCTCAGTCATCCTGCTGCTCCTGCACGAGTTGCCCCAGGAGGTCTCCGCCCACGGCGGCTATTACTTAAATAATGACATAGCCGATGTGACTCTGACCACCATGAGCTTCGCCAGTGGCGTACGCGCCCATATCTTCGTCTCCTGGCTGCATCCCTACAAGGAACAAAGGATGGTCATCGTGGGTGACAAAAAGATGGTGCTCTTTGATGATGTGGCTCCAAAAGAGAAGCTGGTAGTCTATAATCACCGGGTAGATTGGATCGAGAGGCTACCGGTCCCGCGTCAGGAGGACGCCCAGCCCATGGAGTTCACCATGGCTGAACCCTTGCGACTGGAATGCCAGCATTTCCTGGAGTGTATGGAGGCCCGCCAGCGGCCGAGAACCGACGGCCATAGTGGACTAAGGGTATTACAGATTCTAGATGCTTGCCAAAGGTCACTTCAGGAAAAGGGCACGGTCGTCTCCCTGTCCTTATCCAGGGAAACCCAACCCTTTGTCCACCCGACAAGCATAGTGGAACAGCCCTGGCAGATAGGAGAGGGCACCAGGGTATGGCATTTCTGCCATATCATGCCCGAGGTAAGCATCGGCAAGAACTGCGTCATCGGCCAGAATGCCTTTATCGGCAGGGGAGTGAAAATAGGCAACAACGTCAAGATCGAGAACAATGTCTCCATATATGAAGGGGTAACCCTGGAAGACGGCGTCTTCTGCGGTCCATCCTGCACCTTCACCAATGTTATCAATCCCCGCAGCCACATATCACGGCGGAGTGAATTCAGGGAGACGCTGGTGAAAAAGGGGGCCACAATTGGCGCCAATGCGACGATTGTCTGTGGTAATACCATCGGCGAGTACGCTTTCATTGGTGCGGGTGCCGTGGTAACCAGTGATGTCCTGGACTATGCCCTGGCCTATGGCAATCCCGCCCGTCGCCAGGGCTGGGTCTGCCAGTGCGGGGTGAAGCTCGATTTTGGTTCCACAGCCCAGGCTCAATGTGCTGGCTGCCGAAGAATCTATGAGCGCCAGGGCACTGAGGAAATCCGGTGCTGCGAGGGGTGGCAGGCGCAGCGAGTATGAACATTCCCCTGGTTGACCTCAAAGCCCAGTATACCTCTATCAAGCCGGAGATCGACGCGGCTATTCACAGGGTCATCGAGCGAGGCGAGTTTATTCTTGGCTCCGAAGTCGAAGCCTTCGAGACGGAAATGGCCACTTACCTGGGCGTGGAATATGCCGTAGGCGTAGCCTCGGGCACAGAAGCCCTCCAGCTCGCCCTTCTGGCCTGCGGCATACGGCCCGGGGACGAGGTCATCACTACCCCCTTCACCTTCATTGCCACGGCCGAAGCTATCACTCAATGTGGTGCTACGCCGGTATTTGTCGATATCGACCCAAGAACCTATAACCTTGACCCCCAGAAGCTGGCTGATCTTCTGCAGAACAAATCTTCTCACCAATCACTTCCCAAAGCCGTCCTCCCTGTACATCTCTACGGTCAGCCAGCCGACATGCAGCCTATCCTGAATCTGGCCAGGGAGCACAACCTCAAGGTCATCGAAGACTGTGCCCAGGCTCTGGGGGCCACCTACTCCAATCATCAATCAGCAATCACCAATCACGGCAAGGTTGGCTCTCTGGGTGATGCTGGCTGTTTCAGCTTCTTTCCTTCGAAGGTGCTGGGGGCTTACGGGGACGGGGGGATGGTGGTGACCAATAGTCCTGACATTGCCGAAAAGGTGAAGATGCTCAGGAATCACGGCTGCCGCGAGAAATACTATCATCTGCTCCCTGGATTCAACAGCCGCCTCGACGCCCTGCAGGCAGCCATTCTGCGGGTGAAGCTGAAGCATCTTGACGAGTGGATCGAGCAGCGGCGGCAGAAGGCACAGCTTTACACCCGGCGTCTTGCACCCGTACCTGACATCGCGCCGCCTCACGTGGCGCCTCATGTCTATCACGTTTTCAACTACTATACCATCCGCCTAAGCGGCTCCGAGCTAAACCGGGACAGGCTGAGGCAATCTCTGAGCTCTCAGGGCATTGCCACAGCGGTCTATTACCCCCTGTCCCTCCACCTCCAGGAAGTCTATAGATCACTGGACTACAATCCAGGCGACTTCCCAGATAGTGAGCGTGCCCAGGCAGAGGTTCTTTCCCTGCCCATGTACCCAGAGCTTGAAGAGGGACAGATAGAGAGGATAGTGGAGACAATCAAGGAATTTCTGGCTAGTCCTGAAGTTCAAACTCAGACTACGCTTCAATCTCGAAGTTCAATCTAGGTTTAGGAAATGAAAGCCATTTTGGTTTGTGGAGCTAGACCCAATTTCATGAAGGTCGCCCCCATAATGAGGGCGATAGAAAGGCACAACCTCTCTCCTAACGCCGATCCCATTGAGCCTGTTCTGGTCCACACCGGCCAGCACTACGACTACCAGATGTCCCAAGTCTTCTTCGAAAACCTGGAGTTGCCTGAGCCGGACTTCCACCTCGGTGTCGGCTCCGGGACCCACGCGGAGCAGACGGGCCGGATCATGATGGAGCTGGAGAAAGTCCTCTCTCAGGAGAAACCCGACATTGCTCTGGTGGTGGGCGATGTCAACTCCACCCTGGCCGCTGCCCTAACGGCGGTAAAGCTGCATATCCCGGTAGCCCACGTGGAGGCGGGGCTGCGCATGTATGACAAGCGTATTCCTGAGGAGGTCAACAGGGTATTGACCGACCACGTGTCCAGCCTGCTGTTCGCCCCGACGCAAACTGCGGTAGACAACCTCAAAAAGGAGGGCATAGTAAACGGGGTATACCTTAGCGGCGACGTAATGTTGGATAGCTTCCTGCATTTCTCTCCCATTGCGGACCGCGACTCAAGAATACTCTCGGAACTGCGGCTGAGCAGAAAAGGGTATCTACTGGCCACGGTACACCGGGCGCGGAATACGGATGAAGAAGAGAACTTGAAGGAGATAGTGGCTGCCTTCCCGGAGGCGGGTGAGACAATAGTCTTTCCGGTGCATCCCAGAACGGAGAAGTATCTCAGGCAATACGGACTGTATGATAAGCTGAGGGCTGCCTCAAACGTTCGGGTGGTAGAGGCGGTGGGCTATCTTGATTCCATCGTGTTGACTAAGAATGCCAAGAAGGTGCTGACGGATTCAGGTGGTGTTCAAAGGGAGGCGTACTTCAGCAAAGTGCCCTGTATTACCCTCGATGAAACAACAGGTTGGGTAGAGACGGTGGAGTATGGATGGAACACTCTGGTATCGGCAAATAGAGACAAAATCAGTCAGGCGATAAAACACTTTGAGCCAAATGGGGAGCAAGGCAATGTTTTCGGCGACGGTAGAGCAGCGGAGCGCATAGTGGAGGCACTGGTGTGTAGAGCTAGTACGGGATGAAATGACGGAAGCGAAAAATAGGGAAGGTTGCTCTTGAAATTCATAAAGGACACTCTGACCACCTTCACGGCGCAGATAATCGCCGTTGTCCTGGCGCTGGTAGTCACCATCGTGGTCGCCAGGGTGCTGGGCCCTTCGGGGAAGGGGGCTTACGCCCTCATCATCCTGATTCCCACCCTGCTGGCTCTGGTGGGCAACCTGGGCATAGGCATTGCCAGTGTCTACTACGGCGGCAAGAAGAAATATGACTGGGCTGATCTGGCTTCCAACTCCCTGGTATCAGCAGTCGCACTGGGAATTCCCTTGGCCCTGGCTTTTCTGGCCTACTTCCTCGTTTTCCACCCTTCGTTCCTCAGGGACATCGAGCCGCACTACATCGTGATCGCTCTACTCATAGTCCCCTTCAGCCTCTTAACGGGTTACTTCAGCATGATTTTGCTGGGACAGGGTAGAATACGGCAGTACAACCTGCTACAGGTGGCGCCGGGTGTCGTCAGTCTGGTGCTTATACTCACTCTCCTCTTAGCCTTCCGTGGAGGGATTCTCGGCGTTATTATTGCCTCTGTCACCGCTGCCCTTGTATCCGCTCTTCTCTCCGCTCTGCTGGTGCGCAAAGCAACCAGGATAACCTGGGCCTTCCATCCTGGCGTATTCAAGGAGTCTCTCAGGTTCGGCGTCCAGGGCTACCTCAGCAATGTCATTCAGTTTCTCAATTACCGCCTGGATATGCTCATGGTGGCTTACTTCATGACCACGGCGTCTGTCGGCTATTATTCCATTTCCGTTGCCATGGCGGAGACGCTGTGGTACTTCCCGGCAGCGGTAGGCACCATAATCTTTGCTCGCACCCCCGGGCTGAGCGCCGAGGAAGCCAACAGGACAACGCCACGGATCTGCCGCAATACCCTCTTTATCACCGCTCTGGCTGCGCTTGCCCTTTTGGGTCTGAGCAGGTACATCATCCCGATCTTCTGGGGCTCTGCCTTCCTTCCTGCCCTTAAGCCTTTATGGATTTTGCTCCCTGGCATTGTGGCCTTGGTCATCTGGAAGGTGCTGGCCAACGAAATGGCAGGTAGGGGAAAGCCCATAATAAATGCCTATGCGGCTGGGGTCTCACTGGCGGTAAACGTGCTGCTAAATCTCCTGCTCATCCCCAGGTGGGGGATTTCCGGGGCCGCCTTTGCCTCCAGCGTTTCCTATACCGTCACCGCCGTCATAGTGCTGACTGCCTTTCTGCGGATATCAAAGAATAGCTGGGTTGACACCGTTGTTGTGAAACCTCAAGACCTGAGGATCTACACCGGTGTACTGGCAAAGATAAACAGCCGTTTTCAGTTAGCTACAGGCAATTCCCGAGTGAAGTGAGTAGTACTATATGTGGCATCACCCAGCGCAGACGATGACAGCCGCACATTCAGCAAAGGCATCAGGAGCATTACCTTTGGTAAACCATATCGCTTGGCTGAGGAAGCTATGGGTGGTAATGCTATTCTTGTTTCTCCTGGGTCCCGCGCTTTTTGCCATAGCTGTGGGCGATGTTCACCTCACTCCCTTCAGAGTCTTAATGCCACTATACGTATACCTGTTTTTTCTCGCCTTTTGCGTTCATCAAGGGAGAATAGGTTTTGATCCTAAAGTGGGTAAATACTTGTTATTTCTGGCTCTGTGGCTTCTTTGGGCTGTTATGTCCCTGTTTTGGGCTTCTCCCTCTGTCGGCACAGCCAGGCATCTCGTGGCGCTATCTAGCGGCATCCTGTTGATACTCTTCAGCCTGTTGTTTCTTAACACTGAGAAGGGCATCAGAAGCATTTATGGTTTGTGGGTAACCTTTGCCGTCATCGTCATCGGGATAGGCATATGGGAGGCAGTAACAGGAAGCCATTTGAGTATTTCACGAGAGGGGCAATATGTTGGGATTAGATCAACATATCCCTCGGCGGTATTTGTCAATCCCAACGATTTTGCCACCTTCCTATGCTTGTCCTTCCCTTTCATGTTCATAGGGCTGAGCTTTCTTAAGAGCGCTTTCCCCAAAGTCCTGGTGGTACTGCTCATGTTGACCAGTCTTTACTTCATCGGACTCGCTTCTTCCCGGGCGAATATCATCGCCCTGATGCTCGGTGTATCCTTGATATTCCTCCTTCCCAGAGTGAGAGATAGGCTTAAACCGGTAGCTACAATATTGATGGTGGTGGTAGTGATAGTGTTTTTGGGGTATGCTCTGTCCTCGCCAGCCATGTCTTCCTACTTTGACGTCTTCCGGGATATACCGCGGCAAGTTTCATCTCTAAATCTTGACGATGTTTCTACAGAGACAAGGACAAATTTGATGAGGAACGGTTTGGCCCTCCTGCAAGGCAGCCACTTCTTGGGAGTGGGAGCAGGGGGGTTCGAGAGCCACATGGCCGAAGGTTCTGTTTATTACACCTGGGGAATCACCAATGCCCATAACTGGTGGCTGGAGATTCTGGTAGACTATGGGGTATTGATTTTCGCTCTATTTCTGGCATTCTACATCGGACTCCTCTGGAATCTGTACCGGATTTACCGCCGTTCTGAAAGCCTGCTATTGAAGTCAGTTTCACTGGCCACATTCATCTCCCTGGCGATGTTCTCTGTAGCTTGCCTGAGTTCCAGTGGGCTGGTCGGAGCGTTATTTGTCTGGTTCTTGTTTGCTACCGCACTCTGCATAACAAGTCGCCATCGTGTCGCGAAAGGGGAAAAGCCTACCTGAATTAGAAGGCGGTGGGAATGAAAAAGGTACTAGTGGTTGATTATTACTTTCCTCCATTGGTCAATCTTAGAACTCTCAAGTTTGTAAAGTACCTGCCAGGATGTGGCTGGGAACCGGTCATACTCACTGTCAGCAAAGGATATCATCATCTAGGCGAGAATCATGCCCTCCTTGACGAAGTCCCTCCAGCAGTGCACATTTACAGAACGTTCTCTATCGAGCCTGTAAGATTGGTGAGGCTATTCAGGAGCCTGTTAGGGCTGGTAGGCAAAAGCTCCAGAAGTGTACATGGGGTGGATGAGATTGCTGTGCCCAGAAAAGGTCTGCTTAGAAAGATTGCTAGTTTTGTAGCAGGCGTGTTCGTTATCCCCGATCACTGTATCGGTTGGTTACCCTTTGCCTTGGTTAGGGGCTTGAGGGTTATCAAGAAGGACAAGGTTGATGTAATCTATTCTGTTTCTTTCTCCCATACCTCTCATTTAATTGCTTACCTTCTGAAAAGGATGACGGGGAAGCCCTGGGTGGCAGATTTTAGGGATCCTTGGACCTGGGGACATTTCTCCGCACTGGCTGTGTGGCGACCAAAATGGAGGCTAAGGATTGAACAGTGGATGGAATCTGCAGTATTAAAGCATGCGGATAGGGTTATCTCGGTCTCAGAACCAATTATTAATGATTTCAAGAATCGCCATTACCTTGCTGAAGAGGAGAGGAGCAAGTTCGTAGTCATCCCCAACGGATTCGATCCTGAGGATTTTGTGACCCTTGCCAGCTCGGAGCACTCGCTAGGAGATAAGTTTAAGGTCACCTATACGGGGGCTGTTACTCCGTCAAGCGATCCTAAGCGGTTCTTGAATGCTGTCAATGAATTGGTCAAGGAGAATAAAGAATTACAAGCTAAGCTCAGTATTGCCTTTGTTGGCAAGGTTGGTTCAGGATCTGATTTGAGCTCATATGACTTGCATGATTCGGATCTAAAGGGAGTAGTGGAGTTTTTGACTCATGTGCCCTACAAACAGAGCCTAGAATATATGAAAGCTTCCGATGTCTTGCTGCTAATCATTAATGTCTCAAAGACAAGTGAAGCCGTTTTTACCGGAAAAATATTCAATTACCTTGGCGCAAGAAAGCCCATATTGGCTCTAGCCCCGACAGGGGTTGCTGCAGATTTGATCAGGGAGGCAAGGGCAGGCATCGTCGTAGCCCCGGATGATGTAGAGGGAATCAAGAAAGCCATACTGGAGCTATATTCTGGTCATAAGCTAGGGCTTCCTTTTCAGCCTGATGGGGCAGTAATCCAGCGATTTGAAAGAACCAGACTGACCGGAGAACTCGCCAAAACTCTAGACGAGATTTCTGTCGCTAGGGCAAAGAAAAGAAAAGCATAGACAGTGGCTATGGCTGCGGCGAAGACAAGCATTGTGAACACGGTCGGCCCTGTTCAGCATTTCCTGCGAATCATCGGTGGAACTGGCCGAAGAGTGGAGCGTACATTCTGTGTGTGACGACATGCTGAAAGGACACGAGTGAAGATTCTTTTTCTTCCCGCCTGGTTCCCCTCAGAGGTTAACCCACTGAGCGGGGTATTTATCAGAGAGCATGCTAGGGCAGCTTCCTTATACAATGATATTGTGGTGGTGTACGCCTACCATAGCCCTGGTCGTAAGATAAAAGGGCTCTATGAGGCCTCTGAAGCTATAGAGGATGGGATCAGGACTGTCAGGGTGAGGTATCGCTCTCCTTCTGCCAAAGGCGATTCTTCCGTGTCCCGCCTGCTTCGCTTATGGAGCACATTGTCCTACCTCCGGCGTTTCATGAGACAGGGCTGGAGGCCAGATATCATTCATGCTCATGTCTACTCCGCGGCTCTGCCAGCGCTCATCCTGGGCAGGCTTTACCGTATTCCTGTAGTCATCACCGAACATTGGAGTTGGTTTATCCTGCACAAGCTGACTTGGGAGCGACGTCTGGCAGCCAGATTTGTTCTGAACAGAGCAAAGGTAGTTCTGCCAGTGAGTGAGCACTTGAGAAGGCAGATAGAGGCTTATGGTATAAAGAATGACTTACAAATTGTGCCCAATGTGGTCAATACTGAATTGTTCCATCCCTCTCCTGATCAAGACAGCGAGGAGGGCATAAAGAGGCTCCTGCTGGTAGCCAATCTTTCTCCAGAAAAGGGTATCCCCTATTTGCTGCAAGCCTTAAGCCAGATCAAAGAGAGGAGGTCTGACTTCTCTTTGGACGTGATTGGCGAGGGAGCAAAGAGGGCAAAGAGGGAGGATTATGACCAGACAGCCAGCAATTTGGGACTGGCGCAGATAGTGAGATTCCATGGAGCAAAACCCAAAGAAGAGGTGGCTGAGTTCATGAAAAGCTGCCATTTCTTCGTTCAGTCCAGTTTATTCGAGACTTTTGGAGTAGTCTATATTGAAGCCATGGCTTGTGGAAAACCCGTGATAGCTACCGATATTCCCGGGCCCAATGAGTTCATCAACTCAGATGTAGGGATTCTGGTTCCGCCTAAGGATGTAAACGCTTTAGCTGAGGCTATTGATTTCATGCTCGACCATTACCAGGACTACTCTGCGGAAAAGATTGCTACTTATGCTAGAGAAAAGTTTAGCTATGAAGCCGTAGGGAAGAGGCTGGATGGAATTTACCAAGAAGTGTTAACTCTTTTTTCCAAGGAGGGCAAGCGTTGCCGCGTAAAGTAGCTATGCTCCTCTCCAACCCTTTCGCCAATGACCCCAGGGTATATAAGGAGGCGAAGACGCTGGTAGACAATGGCTACCAGGTGACCGTATTTGCCTGGGACAGGGAATGCACGCATCCCCAAAAAGAGCATCGAGAGGGAATGCACATTGAAAGAATAGCGGCGAAGGCAACTTATGGCCGAGGATTATTACAGGCTCCTGCATTGCTTCTTTTCTACAGCAAGGTTTTACCTCGCCTTAATCGCGGCAGATTTGACGTCATTCACTGCCATGATCTGGAGACTCTACCCCTCGGCTTGCTGGCTGGGAAGTTGACGAAGGCTAGAGTGATTTTCGACGCTCATGAGGCAGATTACTATAGCGACGCCCAGCGACTTCGTTGGCTATCTACACGCGCAGGCAAGGTGCTAGAAAGACGGCTAGCCGGACGGGCTGAAGCTGTGTTAGCAGTGAATGATTATCAGATGGGTAAATACCATGAGATGAAAATCAAGAATGTACGGCTGGTACCTAATTACCCTGACTTGAGTTTGATGGCAGCCAAACCATTAAGTGTGGAGAGAAACCGCATTGTCATAGGCAGGATTGGCGCACTCCACGAGGGTTCAGGAATAGAACACCTTATTGATGCTTTTACGTTGATGCGCGAAAAATACGACAATATTTCCCTGAAGATAGTGGGGGGCACTGCGTGTACCGATAGGCGTTTGTTGCTTCAGAAGCTTGCCACTCTTGGCAGCGCGGCAGAGTTCATCCCGGGCTACGAGTACTCGGAACTGGGAAAACTCTATGACGACCTCCACATCTGGGTGATGCCCACTGACCCATCGTCGTTTTCGGGTTACTTGACCCCCACCAAATTCTTTGAAGCCCTCTGCTTTGCCAAACCAGTGGTTGTCAGCAACACCGGATACATGGGCACGATTGCGCAACAGGAGAATTGCGGTCTGGTGCTTGACGAGGTCACCCCGGAGAGTATCGCTAGTGCCGTGGGTAAACTCATAGACAACCCCGAATTGAGAAAGGAAATGGGTGAGAACGGGCGAAAAGCAATCAAGGAGAAATACAACTGGGATATCTCAGTGAAGGAGCTATTGGCTGCCTACGAGAATCTGTCATGGCGAAAAGGGTGAAGAATATGAATAGGGGCAAAGACGATCTCTTTGCTTCACAAGGCAAGGTCATTGGTGAGGGGTCTCTGTGGTAGTAGAAGTGCTCTTTTGGGTCTTTGTCGGTCTGGTGGCTTATGCTTACTTTGGCTACCCTGCTTTGCTGGTTGCCCTGGGCAGTCTGAGAGGGAAAAGAGAGTATCCTGAATTGCAGGAGTTGACGACGGTCAGCCTTCTTATTGTTGCTTACAATGAGGAGAAGGTTATCAGGCAAAAGATCGAGAATAGCCTGGCTCTGGACTACCCGAAAGATAAGCTGGAGATAATCATCGCCTCTGATGCTTCCACAGATAGCACTGACAAGATCGCCATTGAGTATCAGGATAAAGGAGTACGGCTGATCCGTCGCCCCACCAGGGGCTCACAGACCGGGGCTCAGAACTACGCTGCCCCCCAGGCGAAGGGAGATATAATCGTCTTTTCCGATGCGGAAACCATGTACGCAAGGGATGCCATTGGCAAGCTGGTTGAGCCATTTGCTGACCGTGATGTGGGCTGTGTAGTGGGGAACCATGGGTATATCAACCCCGGAGATTCAGCTACAAGTTATGGGGAGACGCTTTACAAAAGATATGATAATTTCCTGAAACAAAAGCAAAGCACAGCTAGGGCTCTCCTTTTTGCCACTGGGGCTATCTATGCAGTTCGTAGTTCCCTTTATACCCCTGTAGACCCTAGGTATGACCATGACACTGTAGTACCACTGAGATGTGCCGCCTCTGGGCATAAGGTTATCTATCAACCTAAAGCAGTCGCTTACGAGCAGGCTTCCACTGAAGCTGAGAATGAATTCAGACGCAAGGTTCGGATCATAGTTAGGGATGCCTGGACACTGCTGGGGCTGAAGCTTATGTTCCCCAGGCTTTGGCTAACCTTCAATATCGTGTCACACAAGATTCTGAGATGGCTGGTTCCGGTGTTCTTGATTGCTGCCCTGATTATGAATGCATTTCTTCTAGACCAACTCCTGTACCAAGTTACCATGTCACTTCAGATATTGTTTTATCTGAGCGCTCTGTTGGCTTTCCTGTTATCCCAAAGGGGAAAGGGAGTCAAACTGCTTCGAGTCCCCTTCTACTTCTGTCTGGTAAATCTGGCCTGCCTGATGGCTATCTGGAAAGTCTGCCGGGGGGAGAAGGTGGTCACCTGGCAACCGAGGGGGTGGTGAGCCTGTTTATACAAACAAAAGAACCTTTCCTCAAGCGGCCTTTCGACTTCTCTCTGGCGCTTCTAGGCCTGGTCTTGTCCTCGCCCCTGTGGCTTGCCTTTTCTCTGGCGATATACGCAGAGGACAGGGGGCCGGTCTTCTTTCTCCAAGAGCGGTGCGGCAAGGAGGGAAAAGCCTTTCGGACTATAAAGTTCCGGACGATGAAGGTGCCTAAGGAAGGCGAAGCACGGTTGGATGTAGATTTGGAGGAAGACCCGCGGGTCACCAGGGTCGGCAGGCTGCTCCGGGCAATGGCTCTGGACGAGCTGCCCGAACTGATAAATATCCTCAAAGGGGAAATGAGCTTCGTGGGCCCAAGGCCACTGCCGTTCCGGATAGAAGTGGCTTCTCATTATGGGAGTATCGCAGAGGTTCCCGGCTACGAGATGAGGAGCCAGGCGCGCCCCGGGCTGACCGGTCTAGCCCAGGTTTGTGCCCCCAAGGATATAGAGCACCAGAGTAAGTTCCACTATGACAACGTGTATGTAGAGAAGATGAGCTTCTGGCTCGACCTGAAGCTGATACTGCTGTCATTCTGGGTAAGCTTCAGGGGGAGGTGGGAGGGGCGGGGGAGCAAAGTATGAAGAGGATAACATGAAGGTGCTGGTTACCGGGGGAGCGGGGTTTATCGGCTCCCACATAGTTGATGCACTCCTTGAACAGGGACATGAGGTGGTGGTAGTGGATAATATGTCCACAGGCTTTGCACAGAATGTCAACCGCCAGGCTGGATTGTACACGATGAGTATTTGTGATGCTAATCTGGAGGAATTATTTGCCCAGGAAAGGCCAGAGGTGGTGAACCATCAGGCGGCGCAGATGGTGATACAGAAGTCAGTAGAGAACCCAATCTTCGATGCTGAGGAGAATATTCTGGGAAGCTTGAATGTCATCCTCAACTGTGTTCGCTTCGGGGTGAAAAAGATAATCTATGCCTCCTCGGGGGGAGCCGTCTATGGCGATCCGGTGCGGCTCCCAGTGAAGGAAGACTACCCGGTAAACCCCGTTTCCCAATATGGGGTCTCGAAACACACTGTTGAGCACTATCTGCATGTTTACGAGACACAATACGGGTTAGGCTACACGGTGCTGAGATATGCTAACGTCTATGGGGCACGGCAGAATCCCGAGGGGGAGGCAGGGGTGGTGGCTATCTTCGCCCGTCAGATGCTGAGAGGCGAGACACCTACCATATTTGGCCAGGGCAACAAGACGCGAGATTATACCCACGTGTCAGATGTGGTGAGAGCCAATCTTCTGGCTATGGAAAGGGGAAAGGGCATCTATAACATCGGTACCGGCGTGGAAACGACAGACCAGGAGATGTTCGATACTCTGGCGGAGCTCCTGGGCTACAAGGATGTCCCACGGTACGAGCCGGTGAGGAAAGGAGAGATTTACCGCATTTGCCTGAATTCTTCCTTAGCAGGGATGGAGCTGGGCTGGCAGCCTCAGCTAAGCCTTAGGCAAGGATTATTACAGACCGTCAGTTATTACCACCGCCGCTTCGCGTCCCGAGGGATAGAGTAGAAATGAGTGAGCATTGACATGCTAATCCCACTTTCCCGCCCGGATATCACGGACCTGGAGATAGAGTATGTCACCGAGGTGCTCAGGACCCCCAACCTGAGCCTGGGGCCGAAGCTGGCGGAGTTCGAGCAGAAGATGGCAGCGTATGTGGGCAGAAAATATGCCATCGCAGTGAATAGCGGTACTGCGGGCCTGCACCTCATCATCCGCGCCATGGGGATTGCGGAAGGGGACGAGGTCATCACCACCCCCTTCAGCTTCGTCGCCTCGGCTAACTGCCTTCTGTTTGAACGGGCAAGACCGGCCTTTGTGGATATTGACCCGCTGACCTTCAATATAGACGTTAACAAGATTGAGCAGCGAATAACGGCACGGACAAAAGCCATCCTGGCGGTGGACGTCTTCGGCTACCCGGCGGACTGGGATGAATTGGAGAGGATAGCCCAAAGACACAACCTTAAGCTCATAGAGGATAGCTGCGAGGCGCTGGGGGCGGAGTATAAAGGCAGAAAGGCAGGGACTTTTGGCGAGGCGGCCATTTTCAGTTTCTATCCCAATAAGCAGATGACCACCGGGGAGGGAGGGATTATCGTAACTGATAGTGAGGAAATCGCCGGGCTGTGTAAGAACATGAGGAATCAGGGGAGGGGGGAGGGCGACGGATGGCTGGAGCACCAGAGGTTGGGGTACAACTATCGCCTGAGTGATATAAACTGCGCCCTGGGGCTGGCGCAACTGGAGAGGCTGGAGGAGATCCTGGCAAAGCGGCGAAGGGTGGCGCTGTGGTACAACGAGCGGCTACGGGGGATTGAAGGGGTAAGGGTGCCGTGCTCCGCACCGGAGATTAAGAGAAGCTGGTTCGTCTACGTTGCGCTGCTGGGGGAGCGATACAAGAGAGAGGACAGAGATAGAATCCTCGAGGGGCTGACTCAAAGAGGGATAGGCTGCCGCAATTACTTCTCGCCTATTCACCTCCAGAAATTCTACCGGGAGATGTTTGGCTATAAAGAAGGGGATTTCCCGGTCACCGAGGCGGTGGCCTCAAGGACTATCGCCCTTCCCTTCTACAACAACCTTACCCAGGACGAGGTAAGACAGGTGACAGAAAACCTGAGGCAGCTTCTGTGAACGCGGATCTGGAGCCAACTTGAGGGAGATGGCTTTGGTGGAGAAGTCTCTGCAGAAACTGGCCCGTATTCGTTTGTGGCCGAGGGTAAACGACGGTCGCATGTACGCCCTGTGCGGCATAGAGGCCATGACAGTGGCTGCTGCGGCCAGCGCTGCCTTCTTCGTGCGCTTCTCCGGTGAAGAGGCAGCGCAGAACCTGTCTGATTTCTGGTGGGTGATTCCCTTGGGTGTAGGCGTGCGGATAACTGTGTTCTGGCTACTGGGGCTCTATAGCTGGGTGTGGTACTACATGGGGGTGAGAGAGGTCTTCTACCTCGCCCTGGCTATCGCCGTTAGCTCGCTGGTGCTGGGTGGCATAGTAGCCGGGGTGGAAGGCTCTGCTTTCCCCGAGACTTTGCTGGTGGTGGACTGGCTAGTGGTCATGGCTCTGGTAGGCGGGGAACGTCTCTTTATCAGGTTGTGGCGGGAGTATAGCGCCAGGCAGGCATTGTCGACCGGTAGCGAAGACCAGAAGAGGCTCGTCATAGTAGGCGCCGGGGATGCGGCCGAGGTGGTCAGCCGGGAGATAGACAAGCGCCCTTCACTGGGCTATCGCCTGGTAGGATACCTGGATGACGACCTGAGGAAAGTGGGGCAGAGGGTGCACGGGGTGCCTGTGCTGGGGACAGTGCAGGATATCCCTAGCATAGTAAGCCAGAATAAGGTGGATGAAATACTTATCGCTATTCCTTCCGCCAGTGGCGAGACCATGCGCCGCATTGTGGCCCAATGCCAGGAAAGCCATGCCAAGTTCAAGACTCTCCCGGGGGTATATCAGCTTGTTAATGGAAAGGTAACGGTGAATCGAATAAGGGAGGTCGAGATAGAAGACCTTCTGAGAAGAGAGCCCTATCAGCCCGATTTGAGGGAGAGAGCCTTGTATCTGAAAGGAAGCCGTGTTCTGGTCACCGGCGCCGCCGGCTCCATCGGCTCCGAGCTGTGCCGCCAGATAGCCGGCTTCGAGCCAGCCTGTCTCGTCCTTCTGGATTGGAATGAGAATGGCCTCTATGAAGTAGAGCTGGAGATGCGCCGCCAGTTCCCGGAGCTAAGTATGGAGTTTGTCATCGGCGACATCAGGAGCAAGGGTAAGACTGAGACAGTGATGCAGCTTCATGAGCCCCAGGTTGTCTTTCACGCCGCCGCCCATAAGCACGTCCCCCTGATGGAGCATAACCCTGATGAGGCGGTGCTGAACAATATCCTGGGCACCAAGGTGTGGATAGAGGCCGCCACCCAGCATGGCGTAGACCGATTCGTTTTCGTTTCCACGGATAAGGCCGTCAACCCCACCAGCATCATGGGAGCTACCAAGCGGGTGGCCGAGATGATGATTCAAGGGCGAAGTGGGCAAAGCCAGACCAAGTTTGTGGCGGTGCGGTTTGGCAATGTGCTGGGAAGCCAGGGAAGCGTCGTCCCCCTGTTCAGAAAGCAGATTGCTCAAGGTGGGCCCATCACGGTGACTCACCAGGAGATAGTGCGCTATTTCATGACAGTGGACGAAGCAGTCCGGCTCATTATTCAGGCGGCTGCCCTGGGCAACAGGGGAGAGATATTTGTCCTTGACATGGGCCAGCCAGTGAAGATCCTTGACTTAGCCAGAGATATGATCAGGCTCTCCGGGCTGAAGGAGGGGGAGGATATCGAAATCAAGTTTATTGGTTTGAGGCCAGGGGAGAAACTGTATGAGGAGACACTTACCGAGATGGAAGGGATAAGTGTCACCCGATACGAGAAGATCTTCCTGGCCAAACTGGAGGGGGTGGACATGGAAAAGCTCGCTGGGGGAATAGCGGAGCTGGAGAGGCTGGCACGGTCAAGAGACAGCCAGGGAATAAGGAGCAAGCTCAAGGAGCTTGTCCCTTCTTACCGGCCGGAGGGGGAAAGATGAGGAAGGCGATATTTGTCCTTTTATGGTTAGTTGCCTTAGCGTGGATGTGGGTTATCTTCTACTTTTCTGCCCTTCCCAGGGAGCCGGTGCCGCCAGGCACCCCCCTGCCTGGCTATATATCTGGCCTACCCCTGGAGAAGTTGCCACAGTCGGGCAACTGGCTGCCTGACTACGTAAACCACGCTGCAGCCTATTTCCTTCTGGCCTTCCTCCTCTTCATTGCCTGGCAGCGTACTTTTCGCTCCAGCTTTGCTATTACCTGCGGCGCCGTTTTTGGCTGGTGCATTATCTTTGGGTTGGGCAACGAGATAAATCAGCATTACCTGCATACTAATAGACATTTCTCCGGGTGGGACATGCTAGCTAACGGCGTCGGGGTGGCGATGCTTTTTCTCATCTTGCTTGCCCTGCAAAAGGCTGGAAACAAAGGGAAGCGAGTCTACTCCGTTCTGGAAGGAAGTGACAAAAAGCGAAACCTTTGCCTTGCTAAGGAGGGGGAGGGATGCGTCTGATTGAAAAGTTGAAGAAGCTTGGCCGCACCTCTTATCCAGAAGGGCCTGCCATGAAGAAGTGGATTACCGTCTCTTTCTGGCTTCTCAGTGCAGCTTGGATGTGGGCTATCTTTCAGCTCAGTGTTCTGGAAAACCAAGAGGTGCCGAGCGGAGGCACCTTGATGCCCGACTACGTAAACCATGGCCTCGCCTATCTCCTTCTGGCCCTCCTCCTCTTCATCGCCTTGCGGCGCACGGTGCGGTGCAGTTTCTATACTGCCTTTGGAGCTATTGTGGGCTGTTGCCTTCTCTTTGGGCTAGGCATGGAATTTGCCCAGAAACATCTAACGGAAACCCGTCATTTCTCCCTGTGGGACTGGATGGCTGATGGTGCTGGTCCTACAGGATTGTTTTTGTGCTTGAGGGGCTTACAAAAGGCTGGGAGGAGTGGAGAGTAGGTTGAGTTACTCACAGCAGGAATTCATGGTCAGGCTTTTGCCAAGGGAGGAAAAGGATGACTCTCGCTGACAGGATTCTCTCTCGGTCTGCTCGAGTTGGGGTTATGGGGTTGGGGTACGTGGGGTTGCCTCTGGCAGTGGAGATAGCTCAGGCGGGCTTCCCGCTGGTGGGAATGGAAAAGGATGGCGAGAAGGTTAAGCGAATAAGGGAGGGACAGAGCTATATCGAAGACGTCCCCCAACACCTCCTGGCTGACCTGGTGAAGCAAGGGCGACTGGAGGCCACCGCCGACCCCGGCATCATAGCCCAACTGGACGTGGTCATTATCTGCGTGCCTACGCCCTTGTCCAAGACGAAGGAACCCGATATCTCTTCCATAGTAGAAGCCTCCCAGACCATTGCCCCACATCTGGCGGGCGGAGAGAAGCTGGTTATCCTGGAGAGCACCACCTTCCCCACTACCACCGAGGAGGTTACTCTACCCATTCTGGAGGCTGGTGGGCTCAAGGTAGGGAAGGATTTCTTCCTGGCTTTCTCTCCCGAGCGAATAGACCCCGGAAATAGAAGGTATGGGGTAAGAAATGTCCCTAAAGTGGTAGGAGGGGTAACGCCAAGATGCACGGAGCTCGCCCATCTCTTCTATGGGCAGTTTGTGGAACAGGTGGTGCCTGTTTCTTCACCCAGAGCGGCTGAGATGACCAAGCTCCTGGAGAATATCTTTCGCTGTGTCAATATAGCCCTGATAAATGAGCTGGCCATGCTTTGTGACCGGATGAAGATAGATATCTGGGAGGTTATCGAGGCGGCCTCCTCCAAGCCATTTGGTTTCATGCCCTTTTACCCCGGGCCGGGACTGGGGGGACATTGCATCCCGGTTGACCCCTTCTATCTCTCGTGGAAAGCAAAGGAGTATGATTTTCACACCCAGTTCATTGAGCTTGCCGGCAATATCAATGAAAACATGCCCTACTGGGTGGTGGGCAAAGTGGCTGAAGCTTTGAATACCCACCAGAAGAGCGTCAATGGCTCCCGCATCCTGCTCCTGGGGGTGGCCTACAAGAGGGATGTGGCTGATGTGCGCAACTCCCCGGCACTGAGGATAGCAGAGCTCTTGAGGGAGAGGGGCGCCCAAATCTGCTATTCTGACCCCTTTATCCCCAGGTTCAGGGTAGGTGAGGAGGTGTACACCCGAGCGCTCTTATC
The DNA here is from genome assembly GCA_016876035.1 of Chloroflexota bacterium. GTDB lineage: Bacteria > Chloroflexota > Dehalococcoidia > UBA2247 > RBG-13-53-26 > VGOE01. The sequence continues at coordinate 12,257 of VGOE01000014.1, read as the reverse complement.
CGATGAGCTCTTGGGGCAAAGCGACTGCGTGGTCATCATCACCGACCACGGCGGCGTCGATTATGCCAAGGTCGCTGAGGGGGCCAAACTGGTGGTGGACACCAGAGGGGTGCTACATCATCTCCCAAAATAGGGATAGGGAATCTGGACAGTGAATCCCAAACGTTTGATTCGATAAAGGGATGAGCCACAATCAGATCCAGAGAGCCTGCCAAAGCGGCTTCCAAACTGAGCAAAAGTCACGGAAGCCTGTTCTGTGTGATGCTGGATACAAGAAAGGGGCTCCCCAGTTGGTTAACTGGTAGAGCCCCTAAGATCGCTCTAGTCCGTTCTTCAAACTTGGTGATGAAATTTCCCTGATTCTGCTGCCTGGTCAAGTCCCTGGCCAGCTCTTGAGGACATTGTTTGATAAACAAAAAGGGGTTAGCCCGATTTGCTCAGGCTAACCCCGTTGAAGGGACAAAAAAAGGCAAAGAAACCCCTCATGCGTTAGAGGCTTCTTTGCCTGTAATTGTCTCTGTTGTGGGCTTTTGGTTTGTTGGCGCTGCACCGTGAACAGGTAAGACTCACCCTATATCATCCGAGTGATTACTGCCTTGTTTTTTGGTCTGGCTCTCTGATCCTCTCAAGCCTCTGATCAATAGCCCGCAGTGCGCTGGCACTATTGCTTGAGGACTAACCCTCAAGACGGCTTGGTACAGATAGAATTAGCCAGAGCAAGGCTAATCGCCCAAAGCAAGCCTCACCCCGAATCAAAAGCCCGCACTATTCAATTGTCCAGAGCCTTGCCGACCCGCAATGCGCTGGCATCGTTCAAGTCTTCTGCAAGAGGTTTTATCCTCTCACTGTATATATCGGGAAAAAGTCTGCAAATCGGACATCAAATTAAGGTTTTCTGAACTTTGTTGCGATAGCGGTTGAGGTATCTTTGCTCATGGCTATCTAACGGGTAGCCGCTATACCTTTTGTAAGCAATCTGGATTGCCCGTGTAGGGTAACCCTTGAGGGTGTGCTTTGCATCCAGCATAGCCACTATGTCAGGAGCCTTATCGTCAGCCAACATCTGATAGAGTTCGGTCTTACCACCATTGCCGTCCTCTATCAGCCTGTCAAGGCTTTCCAGCCTGATAGCCTTCGGACATTCGGAGTATCGCCCGTTGTCTTTGCACCCGTGCCTTTGTTTTTGGCTACAGCTTCCGCAGTCTATCCAGTTGATAAGCCTATACTGGTTCCGCCAGTAGTCGGCTACCTGGTAGCTGGCAACCCTCTTTAACCCCGCTTCGGTCAAAGGCTTACCCGCCAGATCATACTTTGCCTTTACTTTGGCCATCGTCAACATGAGGTCATGCAAGACGTCCTGTCTATCCTCTGGCTTCACCTTGTGGTTAAAGCCTCTGGCTACCTTATAGAATAACGCCCAATCGCCCTCCAGATGGTCATAGGATAGTGGATCAGCCCCGTTGCCATTGCCTTGATGGTGGTCAACCTGTGTGATATAGTCAACATGGTCTAGCATTGTGGATACCCTCCCTTTGTTAGACTTGCCCTGGTCTAGGTTGCCACTAGCCAGGGCGTTTCTATTTACCAGCAAGGCAAGGCTCTGGACTTTCGCTATTCGATTGTTAAGGTGCGAAACAGAAGCGATCTATTACCAGTATTGAACAAAATGTCCTTAAGTTCATCAACAAAACGAACCTATATTTTCGTGATAGGTTTGGAGAGTGCTGTTTCTCAAGCACAAGAAGCAGGACGGACTATCGTTCCTCTACGGGTCAGGCATCTGGCTTCCTGGGGTACAGGCCAGCCAGTGGGAATAGGGTCTTGCCTCTTGGGAGGGCAACCAGCACGATGAGGGCTAAACAGACTGAGTGCGATGCCAGCGGAGGGAGGTGATGGGCGGGAGGCAAGAGGCTCAGTCTTGATCCAAAGGACTGTTGAGGGCAATAACGAGTGAGATGGTCACGGGAACACCACCCTGCCCTTAAGTCCTATTCCCGTGTGTAACCTAATACGTAAATTGGCGTGCCAAAGTAGATTAGTTTTCTGGACTGTTTGAGTCTGTGAATGACGTTGTCAAAGCTGCCCAGTTGCTGCCCTTCAGAGGCTTCTCTCTTCAGGTCTTCTATAGCCTTCTTGAGACTCTCCAGTGTAACCCACGTTCCTTTCGATGGGAGTTCATCCTTTGACGTGACGACGATTTCTTTTCCCAAGGACACTGCCCATTGTGTCGCTCCATACCCCTGAAGCATACCATCAAGAGCTGACATTCCTGTGTTCAAAGCCACATATTTGTCTCTGGTTACTAAGCCACCTAGAATTAGCCCGCCCAATCCCACCGCTAATGTGGTCCCTATATTTTTCTTGCCCCTGATAAGTGACACCATTCCTCTGCGACGTGCCTCAGATCTCCTCTGCTCCTCCAGAGAATGCTCGAGCAATTCGATTTTCAATAGCTCCGCTTGTCTGGTTAACGTTTCAAAGCGATTTGATATCTCCTCAGCTCTACCTTTCATGGAAGCCAGTTCATTCTTCAGATTAACCAGGATCTGGTTCCAGTTGCTGCGTGACATCAATTGCTCCCTAATCTGCCTCGCATATCTGTGAGGAAACTGCTCAAGATCTTTTCCGACTCCTCGCCTTTTTTCACCAGCTGTCTCATCTCGCCCACGGCTTCCCCTGCCTTCAGGGTATATTCCAATAAGGCATTGAATTGACTCTCGATAGCGGTCACCTTTTGCTGGATGTCTGAGACGGCCTGTGCCCCGCTATTCCTTATCCCTTGCAAGACTGACGAAACACTTTCGCTGATCTCGCCTTCCAGGAAGCCTTTCTTCCTTTCAAGCTCGACTATCTCACCGGCCACAGTGGAGTGCTTCTTAACGAGTTCACTTAGTTGCTCCTCTTCCGCCTTCAGCCGCTTCTCCAGCCCGGAAGCATCTTCAACCAGGCTCAGTACCGAGAAGAACCTTTCTCTCACCTGGTTCCCGCTGATGCCTTCGTTTCTACTTGTCCTTTCCATGAACGAGGTAAGCCGTAGAAGGTCTTCGTTAGATAAGCCCAGGTCGTCAAGCTTTCTTAGCGACTCTTCTTTGCCATCTACCTCTGAAGAGAGTTTCGCTCTCCTTCTCTGAAGGTCCTTGGTATCCCTATCGATTCGCTTCTTCTCTTCTTCAGCTTCCTTCACCTCTTCTTTGAGTTCCCGCAGCTTAGTTGTCTGTATCTCCACCTCGCTTCCAAGCTTCTTCTTGGTTCTTTCCAGCAACTCCTGTTGCAGGCGAAGCGGCTCTACCTCTTTGGTGAGTTCTGCCTTATGCTTACCTAACGAGTCAACCTCTGCCTTGAGTTTGTCTAAAGCCTCTTTAGACCTCGTGTACTCCTCGGCCAGAGTCTCAAAAGGTTTGCCCTGGCTTTCTTCAAGCTCACGAAGCCTGAAAGCTGTCTCGAAAAAGTCTTTCGGAGAGAAGTTCGGATGGGCAAATCCTTCGATAATCTCAGCCCAGATGTCCAGTTGCTCTGGAGTAATCTCCAAACTCCGAAGCCTTTCAAAGAACACAAGACCCAATAAGGCTTGAGACGGCTGTAAGTCCTTCTTTCTGAGGTCAGAAGAAAGCCGGCGAACATCATTGAGCTGGTCAACTAGGGTGCCAGGAATAGTCAATCTGCCGCTCTCCAGTTCCCTAACAATGTTAGCAATACTGCCGTGGGATACTCCAGTCTTTGCCTCTATCTCCCCGTAGGAATAGCCAGAGAGATAGTACTGGGCTACTTCAAGTCTCTGCACTCTTGATATTTCCTTCATCTTTAACCTCCTTGAGTGGTATAGTAAAGCGCAAAGTTATTTCCATCTGACCATTTGACTTGATGTTTTGACGATTTGACTCATATCTTCTACTGCTTGACCCCCAGGCAGTCGCTGGTTTTAATTACTGAACAGTAAGGGGAAAGGCGAGCCTAGAAGCTCTGCCCATAGCCACCAAATCCAGGCCAACTGCATACTGTTCTTCAAGTGACATTTTAGCCACTCCCATACAGAGCAACATGGGGATTTGACCAGGCGGCGTCGGAGGCCAACCTCCCTGCATCAGTGAGCCGGTAGTATCTTCTGGGTGGGCCTGGTGGGTAATGGTACTGGAAGGCTGAGGGCTCTTCCCGCCCGGTAGGCTCTACCCAGCCTAACCTTTCCAGCGTGGAGAAGTAGACCACAAAGGAGTGAAAGCGGCAGCTCGTGGTTTTGTATGGAATACGGGCCAGATATCGTCTGGTCAGCCTCTCGATATTATCTGGGCTTATGGCCCTCTTCTCACGCCGAGCCTCTCGTTCCTCATGCCTGGTAGCCCTATCCAGAGCTGTAGCTTCGATGAGCGACATCTTGTAGTGACGAAAGATGTCTGCCTGGGGGGCGCCCACACTGGGGTTTATCTCGGGTGAGCCATTGGGGCCGTGGCCCAGAAGAAACTCCCTGATGAACCAGCCGCAGCCAAAGGGACGGAGAAAACCGCCCCTGGATGGCTTTAATCGGAGGGGTGCCATGGGTCTCCTTTACCAAGCAACAGAGCGCTCATTTGTGTCCCCCGCCCCACAATTTGTCGTACCACTCCCGATGTTCCTCTCCAGCCACCTTCCTGTACTTCGCTGTGGTATTGAAGTTCTGGTGACCAAGGTGCTCCTGAAGTAGCCTCAGTCCATCACCGGAATCATCGAGCTTTACAGCGTGCACGGCAAAGGCATCTCGCAGCCTATGGGGACTCACCCCGCGCCTTCTTCCAGTTTCCGGGTTCACCAACTCGCCCACAGCAGCCCTATCGGCGCAGTCTCTAACAATCTGCCAGGCCCGATGGCGATTGATGCCGAAGATTGAGTTTTTCCCATGGCGTAGCACAGGGCCGCCACGCTCGATGTATTCTCTGAGCATCTCTCGGGTGTCATCGTCGATGGGCAGCGTCCTCACCCGGCGATGCTCTTTCTCCTCGGCGACCAACCTCTCAACTTTCGCCCCGCACTTCGGACAGTAGGTGTGGCTCTTGCCAAGCCTTGTGCTACACCGGGGGCATGACAGCTTCATTCTTGTCTTCAGGTGCTGGATGGTGACGACAGCCGTGCCAAAGTCAATATCGTCCACTGTTATAGCCAGAGCTTCAGAGACACGGCACCCCAGACGAAACAGTAGCCTGATAAGCAACTGATCCCTGAGATTGGTGGGGGTCTTCTCGAGACGAGCTACCTCGTCAAGTTCTAAGTAAACCTTACTCGTCTTTCGGCTTTGAGAGTAGTGCTCAGGAGTGGCCATAAGCCTGCCCCCTCTGTAAAGAGGAAGCAGGCTCTATAGAAAGTTCAAAAAAGGTTTCTGGTTTTGCAAAAGTCTTGTTTGGCCCACCAAAGAGAACTTTTCCACAGCAAAATCTACAAGTATTTTTCGAACTGCTCTAATGACAGTGGCTGGTACATATTATTACTCGGACCAGGCTCCGGGCGAAGCTGGGATAATATGGCTTCAAGCAGCGGAACAAAGCGTTGTCGGGACACTGTAAGGTAACAGAACAGGCTTCCGTTCAGTCAACAATACAAGCAAAGGTGACCCCAACTGCACAGTGTTCAGTTGACTGTATTGCAGATTCGACGGGTTGCGAAGTGCTACCGTCCCAGCATTTGACACTGGGTGGGTATTGATGCTTTGGTTACGTTGGCAACTGCCTTCAGTATTTGTCATACTCCACTTCTCCCGACCCTGGCACCTTGGAAACGCAGCTTGGTTTGTTGGGAGACTCCCCTCGTGTCTCTATGCTATGGAATTCAAACAACACGACATTCGGCAGTTCACTTCTAAACCTCTTGGGACTCAGCAGCGAGGCGTCTTGTTTGCCCAAGGCCTTACTCTCTCGAAGGCTGCTGAAGCCTTTATTACCACCTCGTCTTGTCCCCAGCCAGCAGCGATCTGCAGCCCCATCGGCAACCCTTCTGATGAGAACCCGCAAGGCACTGTGGCAGCTGGTGCGCCTGTCAGGTTGAAGGGCGTAGTCAGACAAGCTGAGTTCCATACAGGGTTCACCGGCTGATCATTGATTTTCTCAGGTCTTTGCCTGAGCAAGAAAGCGGGAACGGGGTTTGTTGGCGTGAGCAGGAGGTCATACCGCTCGAAGAAATCCGCCATTTCCATTCGGAAACGCTCCAACTTGCGCAGTGCCCGAGAGCAAACGTATCCTGGGATCGTGCGGGCGCTCTCTAAGATTTGCCTGACCTCAGGGGTTAGCTCTCCACTGTGTTCGTCAAGAAGGTGCCCAGACCAGGCATATTGATCAGCCAGCACTATGGGAGTGGCGATGAAAGGATCATCAATCGGTGAGGTCACTTCATCGACTGAACAGCCAAAAGTCTCAAATGCCATGGCTGCCGACTCAACTATCTCCTTAACCTCAGCATCAACTGTGGCACCACCAAGGTTGGGGCAGAAAGCCATGCGTAAGCCCCGGACGTTGCCTTCCAAGGCACCAACGAAGTCCGGTGGAGGCTCTCGCAGCGAAGTGGGGTCACGCCTATCAAAGCCAGCGATGGCGCTGAGGGTAAGCGCTGCGTCTTTGACGGTTCGAGCAATGGGGCCGATGTGAGTGAACGCTGGCCCAGCAAAAGCCGCGTACAGCGGCACACGGCCATGAGTAGGCTTAAAGCCATACACACCGCAAAACCCGGCCGGAATGCGGATAGAGCCGCCGCGATCGCTGCCAATGGCTATGGGGCTGATCCCAGCGGCCGCCGCTGCGGCAGCACCGCCACTCGAACCTCCCGATGTTCTCCTTGGATCCCAGGGATTCCGACAGTCATCACCCAAACGATTCTCGGTGGTTGCTGACAACCCGAATTCAGGTGTATTCGTTTTGCCAATGAGGATGGCGCCGGCGTGCCGCAGTCGCTCAACAACTATAGCATCCTCATCAGGGACGAAGTCCTTGTAGACCAGAGAGCCCCCAGTCGTGCGTGTTCCCCTGGTGAAGTGAAGATCCTTAATGGAAAAAGGGACGCCATGTAATGGCGGTAGCTCAGATCCTTGCATCACAGCTACCTCAGCTGCTTGGGCAAAAAGCCGTGCTTCTGCTTCAGCCACAGTGAGGAAAGCGTTGATTTTTGGATTGATATCGCTGATCCTTCGTAGCAACTGATCTACGATCTCAACCGGAGAAATCTCTTTTCTTCTAACAAGATCCACCAGTTCTGAGGCTGAAATGAAAGAAAGCGAATCATTGGCTATGGACATGGCTACCTCGGTCTTGTTATTCAGTGGTAAACCTATTTTCGTGCACGGTCGTCAACCTTCATTGTATAGCGTCCCAACTCTGATTGCACAAATCATAGATGCCTTGTGCCAATGCTCTGGAGTACTGACGAGAATGATCTGGTGTCGAGGCCGCGACCTGCTGTAGAACTGCCATCAGGATCATCCCATTGGGGCGACACGCCTTGGCAAGACTGATGCCTACGCAGATTAGTTTCTTTCTTCCATGGCATCTTTCCAGGCATGAATTGAACATCTGCACCTTGGCGTCCCGCTCGGCCACAGTCTGTGGCACATCGTGAGGGCAGGTCTCAAAACGGATCTGGCTATGCCCTCTCACCAGGCATGTCTCCCTGTCTACTAAGGCTACTGTCACGGCGCCACCATGTTTGCTTTTGCTTATTGGGCAAGCTGATATGCAGCCTGGCTGAACGCAGCTATAACAGATAATCGACCGAGAAGCCACAAGGTACCGAGAATATCTGCCTCGATCTGCGTTCACCCCACCCTCTAATCTGCGGGCCATGGTACACGTGAAATGCCCCCTGCAGCCAATCTGATCCAAATACAATCCTGCTTGCATGCGATGCCGCCTAGGCCTTTTGGATCTGGACTAAAGCGCTGTTGTAGGGGAATGACCCGCCAGGCGAGTGCTCGTCCTTGGTCAGGACGTTGGCACAACCTGCGCGGTCTATTCCTTTCTCATCTGGGTCATACCAGGCACCTGCAGGTAGGATGGCCACGCCCGGCATCAGGCGCTGGGTCACCCGAACTGGCACCCTCACCTCTCCCCTGTCGTTGAACACCCGCACCACATCGTCATCCTTTATTCCTCTGGCCTCGGCATCCCCGGCATTCATTACTACTGCCTGAGGCATAAGCTCCCTTAGCCAGGGGATATTATCGAATTGAGCATTAGCCCTCCTCTTCTGATGGTTGGTAATGAGCTGGAGAGGATACTCTTTCGCCAATGGGTCATTAAGACCTTCCCAGGGCTCGATGTACTTGGGAATAGGTGGGATCAAAGGGTTGCCCATTTTTGCTATCTGGCCAGAGTATATCTCGATCTTGCCAGAAGGGGTGGGGAAGTGGTGGTTCTCAGGGTCATCGATCTCTTTCTTAAAAGCAACATATGGCTCGGATAAGGGCAGCCGGTATATGCCCTTCTTCCTGAAGGCCTCATAGTCTGGGATGCCAGCCGCCGTCGCTAGGTCTCTCAGATGCTCCTCGTCGGTCTTATCGTCATAGCCCTCGATCCCCATGCGTTCGGCCAACGCCTTAGCTATCTCCATCTGGCTCTTGCACTCCCCTAAAGGCTCGATGGTCTTGTTCTGCATGCCGATAAAGGCCAAGCCAACTCCGGGGGCTATATCGTTCCTTTCCAGGAAGGTCGTGGTGGGGAGAAGAACATCCGCATACCTGGCGGTAGCGGTCATGCACTGCTCCAGTACCACAATGAATTCCAGGCTGTTCAAAGCTTTGACGATCTTGTTTGTGTTGGGGAGGGAGTTCAAATAGTTGGTATTTTCCACGAAGAGTAGTTTGTAGTCCGAAGGGTAGCCGCCGGCTCCGCCCTTGAGGATGGCATCAGCCACCTTCGCGTAGTGCACCTGGGGATAAGTGTAATCACAAAGGAGCCCGGACTTGGGAGGTTCTTCCACAGGATTAGGGATCCAGGGCAAAGCCTGACCTATAGTTAGCGGGTAAGGATACCCGCCCGCCAAAGACTCCCAGGCTCTGGCGGCCGCATCGCCGCCATGCACGCCGACATTACCGGACATGGCGGCCAAGGTGATGGTGGCCCGGTGGAACTGCTCTCCAAAGGCGGTACGCCCAGGGCCGATTCCGGACATAAGGGCTCCCGGTTTTGTGACTGCATATTCCCGAGCGATCCTTTCAATGACGGAGGCGGGAACGCCGGTTATGGCTGCAGCCCAGGTCGGCGACTTGGGCACTTGGTTCTCAAGGCCCATGACATAGTCCTTGAACTTGTCGAAACCTACGGTATACGTGTCCAGGAATCCCTGGTCTTGTAGGTTCTCCTTAATCATGACGTACGCCATGGCAATAGCCATAGCCGCATCGGTGCCTGGCCTGATGGGTATCCATTCTTGAGCAAGGGCGGCAGCTGAATCAGAATACCAGGGGTCAATGGCAATGATCTTCGCGCCCCGCTCTTTGGCTTGTGTCAGAAACCACGCACTGTTGCAGCCACTGATCGTGGTGGCGGGGTCCCAGCCCCACATCACTATGAGGCGGGAGTTAAGCAGGTCATCTCGCGTATTGGCTGCGAACACGGTCCCGTAAGAAAAGTAGGCTGCAAACATCCCACCCTGAAAGGAGGTGATCGCCCACCAAGTGCTGAAGCCACCCGCCATGGCTAATACCCTTCGAATGCTGCTTGCGTTCAGCCACACAAGGTCTCCGCCCAGATAGAGATACAAGATAGACTTCGGCCCGTATGTGTCCCTGACCCGCTTTATCTCCGACGCCACCTTATCCAGGGCCTCTTCCCAGGATATGCGCTGAAAGTTCCCCTTTCCTCTCTCTCCCACCCGTTTCATTGGGTACAGCACTCGGTCCGGTGCATACACTCTTTGCCTGTAAGCCCACCCCCTAAGACACCCCCGGAGCTGGGGCTCCTCGCCGTCGTCAGGCTCAAGTCGTGTAATGCGTCCATCCTTAACGTGAACTTTCAGCAGGCACGCCCCCCCACAGTGGCTGGCACATGTGGTGGGAAGTATGATTTCCCCACTAACTCTCTTGTCGGTCACAAGATCACCTCCCGGCTGTAATTCCTACAGGTGATAGAGATATCAATCTCGCTAGCGTAAAGACATAATGTAAGGGTCCCTTGCAGCCCAACAACCTTGAGTGCAAACAGCACCTGGGTCCAAGCTACGACTTACTTCTGGAAGAAAGCCTCCGTCAATCCCTCAATAACCTCCTTGGGGACCCAAGGACAAGGCGCATAGGTCAGTACCCTGCTCGTGGAGATGCCCAATATATTCCTTATGTCAGCCAGGTACTCAGCCATTTTGATGCCGAGGGCAAAACCTTCGCATATAGGAGCCTCCGTGCCTTCCACTTTCAGATGCCCGTGCAATGTCAAGGCAGACCAGTAAGCACAAGCGGTGACCAGCACCTCTGCTCCGTCCGCAATGCACTCCTTGGCGGCCTTGTCGAAAGAGGAGATCATTACATCCTTGGCGTTTCCAGTTGGTTCAAACCATAGGGGTACATTCTCGGGATGGCAATCCGCTGCTCGCGCCGGCTTATACGATATCGCCCTGTCCTCCATCCCATAAAGCTTGATCTTGCGCTCCACCAGTGGGATACATCTTGGGTCTGTGAGTATGCAGGCAAACTTGGCCCCCAGGATACAAGCGATAAGCATTCCTGTCTCCAGCACTCCTACTACAGGCATCTGGACCATTTCCCGGGCAGCCTCCAATCCGGGATCATTACCGCAGCCTATAATGGCGGCATCAAAGCCACCTTCCTTGTCGGCTTTGATTATTTCGTGCACTGTCTCAGTATTGTTTAGCATCTCTGGCCAGAACATATCCGTGTTATAGGTAGACCTGGGTATCCACCTGTGAACAACGACGGTATCTGGCCGGATTACCTTCTTGGCTACCTGCATCATCCCTGCATCGACAGCGGCATAACCACCTCCTACATTATCGAATCCGGGATGCACCCTGGTATAAAGATCCTGGAACAGTATTCTGATAGCCATTTTGTTACCTCCTGGCTTCTTGCCTTGGTACATTTTCTGCAGCAAAAGATCGAGGTACTATTTGCTGTCAATGATTTTGAGGCGGCACGGGATTGACAAGCCCTGCAGCCAGGGTCACAGGCATGAATTTGAACAGGTCATCGATCGTACTCCAGCCAACCAGTGTCTTCTCTTCTATTGGCTCTGAATACAGGGCTATCCTCCCAGTCTGTACGTAGAAGGTGCGGCCGTTAACGTTAGCAGCGTTGTCCGAGGCTAGCCACACTACGAAAGCCGCAACATCCTCCGTCTTCATGGCTTCCACCGTTTTGATGAGGTCTAGCTTGCCTGCTTTTTCCCATGCCCTTCTCATTTCATCGTTCAGGTTGAGCCTGGTACCGGCACTGGGACGGATGGCATTACATGTCACTCCGTACGGGCCCATCTCTCGCGCCACCTGCCTGGTGAAACCGATGATTCCTTCTTTGGCAGCACTGTAGTTTGCCTGACCGAGAACGGTTCCTTCCCGTAATCCCGCCTGTGAGGAAGTGTTGATGATACGCCCGCTGCGCTGCTGCTTGAAGAGCACACAGGCATTCTTGGTAGTGAAGAAGTGTCCGTACAGATTCACTTTCATGACTGAGTCCCAATCCTCCTCGGTCATGTTGAACACCATCCGATCGCGAACAATGGCGGCATTATTCACCAGTATGTCGAGCCTACCGAAGTTGTCGACTGCGGCCTTGACAATGGCTTCACCACCCACGGCAGTAGCCACCGAGTCATAGTTAGCAATTGCAATGCCTCCCTTTTTCTTAATCTCAGCGACTGTTTCATCTACAGGTGCAAGTTCATGCCCTAGCTCCGGTGTCCGTGTTACCCCATTGACTACTACTTTGGCTCCTTCGGCTGCCAGGGCAATGGCCTCCGCTCTGCCGATACCCCTGCCTGAACCAGTCACTATGGCTACTTTGTCCCTTAGTTTCAGGTCCATTCTGCGATCTCCTCTCCTCTTGTGCCCCAGTGCGCCCTTGAAACCAGCACCCACTCTGTGTCCAGGTCTAGCACCAGCCGCTACGGTCTCTGTCTGCAACTAAGTGTCTGGCTGTTTCTCCGCTGCCCACTTGCACATCACATCCTGAACATAGGTAATGTTGCGCCACCGTCGATAATAATGGCTTGGCCAGTGACAAATGACGCTGCCTCTGAGCACAGCCACAAGACAACTTCTGCGATCTCGTCTGGCCTGCCCACGCGGCCTATGGGAGGCGT
>VGOE01000013.1 GCA_016876035.1 Chloroflexota bacterium | reverse complement strand
AGGCCTATGAGCTGTTTCCAGAACCCTGAGAGTGTTGATCGGATCATCTATGGCATTACCAATCACCTTAACTCAACCTGGAAGGAGAAGCCTATCCCTCAATTTACACACTTCTCTTGACACTACCGCACGTCGAGTCGAGTTGACGAAAAGTGGGGCTAGGGGGTATGATTTTTCAGGAAACGAAAGAGGGGATATATTTGATTGGAGAATGAGGTAGTATATTTGATTTGCTCCCCGGCACTCACTACATTTTGTACTTTGTCTTCCACCACCACCGCTATCCCTGTATCCCATTGCCCGCCAGCCACAGTAGCTTGTCTCAACATAAGCAAATCGCGTAGATGTAGCCTTGTGGAAACATGAATAGTGTTCAAATTCAGCAGATAGGGAAAATCCTGGCTGAAGAAAGGAAGGACTAAGAGAAGATGAGTGTGAATCTGTTGCAAGGTGCTCAGGAAACTGGTTCCATGAGCATAAAACTGTTGCAAGGGTTCAAAGAAGCTGACACCTTCGAAAAATATGCCCTGGTCGCTGTGATAATAGTAGCTCTGCTCGGCCTGGTGTACGCTGCTTTTCTGGCCCGCCAGATCTTGAGGGAGCCTGAGGGGACTGACAGGATGAAGCATATCGCCAAGGCCATACGCACTGGCGGTAATGCCTATCTCAAGCGCCAGTTCCGTACTATTGTCCTGCTTATCTTTGCGCTGGCGGTGTTTATCTTCTTCACCGGCTATGTAGGTGGTGAAGTCATCAAATCTGAATATGGCAACCCGAAATGGCTGATAGGTCTAGGGCGTGCGGGGGGCTTCCTGATGGGCGCCTTATTCTCTGCTTTGGTGGGCTACATCGGGATGAACATGGCCATGCAGGGCAACTCCAGGGTGGCTGAAGCTTCGCGCACCAGCTTCACCAAAGCCCTGAAGATAGCTTACCGCAGTGGCACCATAACAGGCATGCTCACCGATGGGCTCGGTCTCTTCGGGGGGACTATAATCTTTCTCGTCTTTTTCAGGGATTCCCCACTGGTGCTGATAGGTTTTGGCTTTGGCGCGACATTGCTGGCTTTGTTTATGCGCGTTGGAGGTGGTATCTATACCAAGTCGGCTGATGTAGGAGCTGACCTGGTGGGCAAGGTGGAAAAGGGTATCCCTGAGGATGACCCCCGCAATGCGGCCGTGATCGCTGACCAGGTTGGTGACAATGTGGGTGACTGCGCCGGGATGGCGGCGGACATCTTTGAGTCTTATGAAGTGACCATCGTTTCCGCCCTGATTCTGGGGGTCTTGCTATACGACGTAACCCATGAACTTCACTGGATTATCTTCCCGTTGCTGGTGCGGGCTGCCGGCGTTTTATCCTCCATCATCAGCACTTACTCGGTGCGGGCGCTGCGCGAGGGTGAGAACGCCATGAAAGCCATACACCGCGGCTATCTATTTGCGGCGTCAATCTCCATAACCTCTTTCGCCCTCTTCGCCCATTTCTATTGCGACGACCTTCGGTTCTTCTACGCTACCGCCGTAGGCGTAGCCCTGGCTGTATCCATCCAGTTCATCACCGACTACTACACTTCCACGGAGCGGGCCCCGGTGAAAGAGGTTGCCAAATCCACCAAGACGGGATCCGCTACTACCATTCTCTCCGGTCTTGGCATCGGATACGAAAGCACGGTGATGGGTATCCTAGCGATTGCCGTGTCCATTGGACTGTCGGCAGCCATCTGGAGGCATGGTGGTGCGGGCACCGACCAAATACTGTACATCTTCTATGGGGTAGCCCTCTGTGGTATCGGTCAGCTCACTTTGACGGGCAACAACATCGCTATGGATAGCTTTGGCCCGATCGTTGACAATGCTAACGGCATTGGTGAGATGTCGAAGTTGGAACCTCAAGCTCGCCAGACCTTAGCTGACCTGGATGCGGTAGGTAATACCACCAAAGCGGTCACTAAAGGTATTGCTATTGCCTCGGCAGTGCTGGCGGCCGTAGCCTTGTTTGCCGCTTTCTACGAAGACTTTGGCCTTGAGGCCATCAACCTGATTCAGTGGAAGGTCTTCGTCTGCTTCCTTATAGGGGGCGCTATACCGTTTATGTTTAGCGCTTTGACTATCAGGGCGGTGGGACGGGGGGCCTACTTCATTGTGAATGAGGTGCGCTACCAGTTTACCCATGTTAAGGGAGTCTGGGAAGGCACCGTTGACCCTGACTATGGCAAGGTGGTTTCCATCTGCACCGCAGCCGCCCAAAGAGAACTGATTACGCCGGCACTGCTGGCTATCGTCTCGCCCATAGTAATTGGCTTTCTCTTCGGGTTAGAAGCCCTGGCAGGGTTCCTGGCAGGAGTGATACTGGTAGGGCAGCTCCTGGCCGTGTTCATGGCCAATGCCGGTGGGGCATGGGACAATGCTAAGAAGACCATAGAGGATGGCCTTTACGGGGGCAAAGGCTCTGAGGCTCACAAAGCGAGTGTGGTGGGTGATACCGTGGGAGACCCGCTGAAGGATACTGCTGGACCGGCTTTGAACCCGCTGATCAAGGTCATCAATCTGGTGGCCGTCCTGGCAGCCCCGATGATGCTGGTGGAAGTTAGCGGTGTGTGGAAGCAAAGGGACCTCTCTGCTGGCATCTATGCCGTGATAGTGCTGGGAATTCTGGCTATAATAGCGTCTATTTGGTTTTCTAAGAGGGCAGAGGCATTCGGGCGAGAAGAGACGGAAGAGGCAGGAGAAGCAAGAGAGGCATAGGCTGCCTGTAGGCTTGGCCTTTTGAGCATTGAGGGACGTGATAGTGGGGGTCAGGTGAGACACCTGACCCCCACATGCATTTCTTAGAGGTCCCACTTGTTGAGGGCTACGTGACTACATGATGGTTGGAGCATCTGCTCCAAACCTACCCTTTACCCTTCACCGCCCTGAGATTGCCGAGGCCGGCCATAGGCGGCCTGGGCAATGACGTGGTAATCTAGCGAAATTGGTGGGCCGAGCCCACCCTACAACGCTAAACGATAATTGGGGCGGGTGCTACAACCTGCCCCTTAGATTGACTACCCTGGGATTGATGCAGCCCCATATATCCTCTCCAAGGATAAGGATCGCAATAAAAGCAGAATCAAGGCCTACCAAGAACAAAAGGGAGCGTTTCTGCACAAAAGCAGAGCTTCGTTTTTCTCGAGTTGGGTTTTGGTGTATCATTACCCGTGATTAGCGGATTAACCTATGAAGGAGTGTCAACCAGACGGCTGACTCGAAGGGAGACTGATGCAGAAGGCAGCGATCATTGAAGTCAAAGGGGTGCACAAGACCTATGACACGGGCAAGATAAGGGTACATGCGCTGAGAGGCATTGATCTGGTTGTCCAGGATGGGGAAATGGTGGCGGTGATGGGGCCCAGCGGGTGTGGTAAGACGACACTGCTCAATTGTCTCTCCGGGATTGACAGCATCGACGAAGGGGATATCCTCATCCAGGGTTTCCATATTCAGAACATGCCAGACAGGGAGCGGACCCGGTTTCGGGCTGAAGCGATGGGATTTGTGTTCCAGGCTTTCAACTTACTTCCAGTGCTGAGTGTTGTGGAGAACGTAGAGCTGCCATTGCTCCTTTCAGGAGTCACACGCGCCCAAGCTCGAAAGCAGGCCCAGGAGATTCTAGAGTTAGTGGGGCTGGCTGACCAGAGAGATAAAAGGCCTACCGAGCTCTCGGCTGGACAACAGCAGCGGGTGGCTATTGCCAGGTCCCTGGTTAACAAGCCTGCCATAGTGTGGGGTGACGAGCCCACTGGCAACCTGGACAGTGAGACATCGGCAGATATCATAGAACTGCTGTGCCGACTAAACAGAGAGAATGCACAGACCTTCGTTCTGGTGACCCATGATTTGGCAGTCGGCCGCAAGACAGACCGCATCGTTCGGATGGCCGATGGCCAGATAATAGAGGAGTTGCTTACGGGTCGTCAGAGATGATGGTGCAGAAAACTACCGATAGGGATGCCGAAGGAGGAGTAAGATGTTTGCTCGGATCACGCTGTTTGAAATTGACACCCTCAGGATCAGCCTGGACACCGCACAGGAGCAATTCGAGCGGTCGATAGTACCTGCCGCGCGCCAGCGCAAGGGGTACCGGGGCATGTATGTCATGCGCACCCCGGAGGGCAAGGGCCTGATAGTGAGCCTTTGGGACAGCAAGGAGGCAGCACAGGCTGGCGTGGAAAGCGGATACTACGATGAGCAGGTGGCCAAGTTTGTCACAGTGTACCGCACGCCGCCCGGTCGTGAGCATTACGAGGTAGTGTTGGTTGATATCCCCGGTGCAATAGGCCAGTGAAGCACCGCCAAACAGCGGCGGATTATCTGTGGAGGATATCTGAAATCACGGAAACGGGTAGCCTGGAGCATGCGCTCCAACCTTGCCTGATTTTTGGGACAGCCTCTGACGCAATCGCGTGGTAACCAGATGTAACCAGATGTTCTTAGGAGACTCATGGAAAGCTTTAAGGCTGCGCTGATTCCATTGATGATCATTTTGGGATTGGCTGGCATCGTCTTAGCCGCGATGGCCATGCGCGAGCGGGTTTTCTTCGTCATGGGCGTGCGGAACCTAACCCGCCGACCTGCCCAGATGGTGCTTACCTTTATTGGACTGATGCTGGCAGCCATGATCTTCTCTGCCTCCTTCTCCATAGGGGACACGCTGACTAATTCTATCCGGGGATTAGGGGCCGACATCATCGGGGAGGTTGACCTCCGAGTCGAAAGTAAGTCGACTGAATCGCTGGCGGCATTAGGCTACTTCGACGAGAGCCTCTTGCAGCAAGTGTCGCAGGCTCTTCAGGATGAACCGCGCGTGGAGGCTATTGCTCCGGCCATTGGCGAGATCGTCCCGACCCTAGCTCCGAAAAGCAATCTCTACGAGCCTGTTGTTACCCTCATGGGTGTTGATGATCGCTATACGGAAGGCTTTGATCCTCTTCGAGATGCGCATGGCAGAAACCTGTCCATTGCTGACCTTGGCGAGAACGAGGTGTACGTCAGTGCCCAACTGGCCGAAAAAATCGACCTGTCGGTTGGCGACGAAGTCCAAATTTTCCTCTCGGGCAGCGCCAAGCCGATGACAGTCACTGGTATATTCGACCGAGTACGGAATCCCGTGGGCACGGAGGCGCTGAGCCTGACAAAAATCAAGTTCACTGTGGTTATGCCGCTGGATCGCCTACAAGCGCTTGCCGGAAGAGAAGGTGAGATCAATGCTATCCTGATTTCAAACCAGGGTGGCGTCATTGGAGGTGCCAAATACAGCGATGAGGTGAAGCAGCGTCTCGAGGCTGATGCTGGCCTTGAGGGAGCCGGGCTCAAGGTTTTTGCCATTAAGAAAGATAACCTGGATGCAGCGAACGAGGCTGGGGCCGCTTTCACTACGCTTTTCCTGGTTCTGGGTAGTTTTTCTCTCATGGCTGGAGTGCTGCTTGTTTTCCTCGTGTTTGTGATGCTGGCCGCAGAACGGAAGAAGGAACTGGGCATCGCCCGGGCTGTTGGCGCTCAACAAGGCCATGTAACGCATCTATTTACCTTCGAAGGAGTCCCCTACGCCTTTCTGTCTTCGGCGATCGGGAGCCTTCTGGGTCTCCTGCTCGGGTGGGCCATGGTTCAACTGGTGGCGCCGTCTTTTGAACAGCAAGGATTCCCGCTGGTCTACAAGTTCACTCCTAGCGGAGTAGCCATCTCCTACGCACTGGGGGTGATTGTGACGCTGGCAGTGGTCTTCTTTTCGGCTCGCCGTGTCAGCCGTTTGAATATTGTCAGCGCTATTCGCGATACCCCGGAGCCGGAGCGGGGTGGGGGCGGTGGAATAAGGAGATGGGCTTTCACAGTGCTTCTCCCGCTGTTGGGTCTTATGATCTTGTTCTCTGGCTTACAGCAGAAGCAGTTCGCAACCTATTCACTGGGAAGTTCATTAGCCATCATCGGTGTGCCACTTCTGGGTAGACGCCTTGGGCTGCCTGACCGCGCTGCCTTCACAGCAATCGGCGTGGCCCTTCTGGGCTTCTGGCTGACACCAGCTAGATACCATCCGCTGGGAGAGGAGTCCAGCACCGGCATGGAGATGTTTATCCTTGCAGGGGTGATGCTGGTGGCTGGAGCAGTATGGCTCGTAATGTATAACTCCGATGTGTTGCTGGCAATCATCACGGGTCTGTTTGGACGGCTCCGAAGGCTGGCGCCAATCTTGAAGACAGCCGTGGCCTACCCATTGGCAGCTCGATTTCGCACAGGGATGGCTGTGGCTATGTTCTCGATGGTGATCTTCACTCTGGTGATGATGTCATCTATGAACGCTTCTTTTTCTCACCTGTTGAGTGATACCTATCGGGTCAGTGGAGGTTTTCACATCATCGCCTCGGCCAGCCCGGCCAATCCCATTTCAGACA
Organism: Chloroflexota bacterium; assembly: GCA_016876035.1. Classification (GTDB taxonomy): domain Bacteria; phylum Chloroflexota; class Dehalococcoidia; order UBA2247; family RBG-13-53-26; genus VGOE01. The sequence goes on along the minus strand of VGOE01000013.1, from coordinate 39,027 downwards.
TCAAGACCGCCATGGAGGAGCGGGGCATAGACCCGGATAATTTCGAGGCCATTGCCGCCAGCACCGTCATACCGATTGAAATGCGACAGGCTGGAACTGAAGGTGAGTGGGAAGAAATGACTCTGACTGGGGTAGATGCCAGCTTTATCGACAGTAATTCCTTCGAGTTCGATCTGATGACCCGGGACTATGCTTCTGCCACAGAGGTGTGGGACGCTGTGAAGAACGTTCCTTCGGTGGCAGTGGTCAATGCCGTGATGGTGCCCGGAGGAGAGGGCATGTTTGGCCCCACGCCCGACCTATCCCTTAAGGGAGACTTCAACCTCAAATCGGACTACCTTCCGGATAACATCGCCATTGAAGTACGCAGCCCGCTCACCGGGGAAATCTACGAACTGAAGGTCATTGCGGTCGTTGATCAGATGGCTTTCTACGCTCCATTTGTGGCTATGTCCAAGGACACTCTGGATGCCTTTGCTGGGTGGCTTCTGCCGCCCACCTACTACTGGTTCAAACTGAAATCCGACAAAGTGGCTGATGCACCGCAGTTAGCCAAGAGCCTGGAAAGCGGCTTCAGAGATCATGGGATAGATACGATTGTCGTGGAAGAAGAGGTGAAGGACATTACCCGGATGACCCAACTCTTTCTGAATCTGATGATGGCGTTCATGGGCTTGGGCCTCATTGTGGGCATTGCCGCGCTGGGGGTCATTGCAGCCCGTACGGTGGTGGAGCGCCGTCAGCAGATAGGAGTGCTCCGCGCTATCGGCTTCAGGCAGGGAATGGTCCAGTTCAGCTTCCTTCTGGAGTCCTCCTTTGTGGCCTTGCTGGGCATCATTATCGGGGTAGTACTTGGGGTGGTACTGACCTACCAAGTTGTGCCTGAGGCAGGTGTGCAGGGGCTGACCACCGTAATCCCCTGGGCACGCATCGCTCTGATTGCCGGGGTTGCCTACTTGGCTTCGCTGACCACAACTTTCCTGCCAGCTCGCCAGGCTGCCAGAGTATATCCGGCAGAAGCGTTGAGATATTACTAGGACGCGGCTTTCACAGTGGGTTTCGTCCTACCCAGTTGTAAGGGTTTCATCTGCCTTACTTGTGCTGACTGCGGTGCTTCAGTTTCCCGAGTATTTCTTGCTCTTCCACAAAGGCTGTGGTATATTGGCCTTTCTGGAATTGCTCGTCGTCCATCACAGTCCGGTGAAATGGAAGAGTCGTTTGGATTCCTTCCACTACCATTTCATTGATGGCTCGCCTCATGCGCCCTATGGCTTCATCCCTTGTTTTTCCCCACGCCGCTAGCTTAACAAGGAGAGAATCATAGTAGAAGGGGACCTCGTAGCCCTCATATACTCCTTCGTCGATTCTAACCCCAAGGCCATGTGGGAAGCGGAGACGAGAAATGGTCCCAGAACTGGGGCGAAAGTCGTGCAAGGGATCTTCGGCGTTGATTCGGCATTCTATAGCGTGCGTACCGAAACGGATATCATCCTGAGTATAACCTAACTGCTCTCCGGCGGCGATCTTTATTTGTTGCTTAACTATATCTACTCTGGTAACAAGCTCAGTGATGCAGTGCTCGACTTGGAGACGGCTGTTAATCTCGTTGAAGTAGAATTCCTGCGTCTCTGGGGAGTAGAGAAATTCTACAGTCATTGCGTTGACGTATTGCAAAGCTCTGGCTATCTCCATAGCAGCCACTGCCATCTTCATTCTAAGGAAGGGTGTCATGACCGGACACGGCGTTTCCTCTACTAGCTTTTGAAACCTTCTCTGAATAGAGCAATCTCTGTCTCCCAGATGGATGACGTTACCCTTTCTGTCAGCCAGCACCTGAAATTCAACATGCCTTATTCCAGGGAGGAACTTCTCGATGTAGAAAGCAGAGATACCAAAGGCTCTCTTTCCCCTTTTTTCAGCATATTCGATAGCATTCTTGAGTTGGTCCCCGTCTTTAGCCACGACCATACCGATGCCACCGCCTGTGCCTGTGGGTTTGACCACCACAGGAAAGCCAATAGTCGTGGCTACCTCTAGAGCCTGTTTCCACCCTTTCTCCGTTGAGTCCTCTATCGCTTCCCCGGAGCCTGGAGCTACCGGTATGTTGATCAAGCTCATAAGCTGGCGTGCCTTGTGTTTCGGCTTGGCTTTGTACATACACCGGCTGGGTGGCCCGATGAAAGCAATTCCCCGCTGCTCACACATTTCAGCGAAGTCGGGATTCTCGGCCAGAAAACCGTATCCAGGATGGATGGCTTGGGCCCCACTTGCCTCGGCAACATTCAGGATCGTCTTCATATTAAGGTAGCTTTGTGCCGCCTCTGCCGGGCCCACACAATGGGCTTCATCGGCAAGTTTTACATGAAGAGCCTCTGCATCAATATCGGAATGGATCGCTACCGTGCGTATTCCCATCTCTTTACACGTTCTGATTATCCTCACCGCTATTTCCCCTCGGTTCGCGATCAGAATCTTGTCGAACATGATTTCTCCATTTCGCCTCAGTCTATTCTCGGTTTATTATAGATGGTCTTAGTGCCCGTCGCAACAGAATCGGCAGGGCTAAGGAGCGTAGCGTTGGGCACTGGGTCTCTTGGTACTCCATAATTTAGCAGTAATAACGTTACCTCTGGCCGGGCCCGCTCGAAGTGATCCAATGGCCCCCTCACTCCCGTGTACTTTGAATGTGTCAGCATCGATCGAAGGAGGTACTGCGCTAACCGCCCCCCTCCTGGAAAACGCTTCACCAAATGCGCTGGGAAGCGCCTTAGCTAACCTCGGATAGATATTTCTATACCCCTTTCGGGCGTTGATGGTGGTTGTGACAAAGAAGCTTATGTGATTCGAATGAGTTACCCAAAATATCTCTCGTCGTCGCATGGGCAAAGGGTTAAGGCCTATGCCTCACTTATTGAATAGGGCCATCGAATAGGTCGGCTGACGTCAGCCGACACTTACCCAAGTTGCCTGATCCACGTCTTGCAGACGGCGGTCTTTGGCAAGTCAGACATGATCGCTTAACCACTTTGTTCGTTGCTCCTCTCGTGGTAGCGCAGGAACCGAGCGATAGCCCTGGCAGCCCTTGCTGGGGAGTGAAACACGGGCAGCCCTGCTTCATAGCATTGCTGCTGCAGCTTCAGTGCTTTTTGCATGTCCCACCTTGAGAGAACGCCGTGGATTATCATGGCCACTGGCTTATTTGTCTCGCGGTGGGCTTTGATAAGAGCCTCAATGAAAAATTCTGGCCAGGTACTAAAATTGGAGTCTGCATAAGGCCAACCGGCGTTGTTCACGCTGAACTGTCCTACCAGCAGGTCAATCCCCGCATAGGTGGCCAGCGCTTTCATCACGACGTGATGGGCTTCAGTCGTGGCCAGGTTGGTAACGTCCACTGGATTGTTGAGCATGAAGCCAGCGTCACTGTTGACCAGTTTCTTCACCTGATGGCTTAACTCTTGCTGCATCTGGATGGGTAGAGGTGGCAAGACAAAGCCAGCAGCGGCATATTGATCGGTGGTCAAGACGCTATGCCCTCCACCACCCCCACATACGGCTACTCGCCTACCTTCAGGAAGAGATAGGAACGAGAAGGCAACCAGTATATCGACAAGCTCCTCCAGGTCATGAACCCGTATGACGCCAAGCTGCTGCAACATTCCATCCCACAGCTTGTCGGACCCGGCCAAAGCGCCGGTGTGAGAGGCAGCGGCTCTGGCGCCAGCCTCGCTGCTACCAGCTTTGAGAATTACCACCGGCTTTGCTGCCGAGAGCTTCTTGAGGGCTTCATAAAATTGCTGTCCATCTCTTACTCCCTCGATGTAAGCAGCAACCAAGTCAGTCTCATCATCGTCAACAAGATACTCCAGAAGCTCGCTTTCGTTGATGTCACAGGCGTTTCCGTAGGAAACGGCCTTACTGAAACGGACACCACGGTAGGCAGCAGATCGGACTAGATAGATGGCATTGCCGCCGCTTTGGCAGATAAAGGCAACCCGCCCTGCCTGTTTGGGGAAGTCGGAGGCGAAGGATAGTCCCACTTTGGGACGATACATGCCAACGCAATTGGGACCCAATATCCTGACTCCGCCAGCCCTGGCTGCACGCAGCATCCTATCTTCCAGTTCCCGCCCTTCCTGGGTGCCTGTTTCTGAGAATCCGGCCGTGAAGAAAGAAACTGCCTTAACTCCTTTAGGGGCACAGTCTCTGATTAGCTGTGGCGTTAGTGGGGCTGGAATGCAGGCAATCACAAAGTCAACCGGCCCTGGGACGTCCTTGATGCTGGCATAGACTTTCAGACCGCAGAGTTCTCCACCCTTAGGGTTGAGGGGGTAGATCTTCCCCTTAAATCCAGAATCGAGCAGACAGTTAAGGAAAGCCTGACCTATCCTCCCAGCAGCAGCCCCGGCGATGGCCACAGACGTGGAGTTAAAGATTGAGTCCAGGGCACAGTTTCGATTCATGGCAGCGGATATGGGTGGAGATCTTCCAATTTCATCCGGGGAGCAGGTGACCTTGATTTCATACGGGTGATATTGATGGTATGCTCATTGTACACGGCTGTCAAGCTCGCTTCTGAGGCGAGTTTGTGATATCCTATAGCCATAATTTGTGTGTCCTTTATCTAGATGACTGCTATAGCTGCCAGGCTTAGGAAAGCATTTTGAAACTGGATTTGCATACCCACTGTCGGGAAGCGACAGGATGCCCGAACCCCACTCTAGAAATCGTGAAACAGATTGCGGCGGCGGTGAAGGTGCGAGGGTTGGATGGGATTGCTATTACAGAGCACTACACCAAGGCTTATGGCTATGAAGTGAAGCAGATAGCTGACCGCTATCTCGAGGGTGAGATAACGGTTATCCCTGGTCAGGAGACGGATAAGGTCTTCCTCGGTACCGAAAGAGGAGTATTACATATCGTTGAGCTATATCTGCCGGGGGATGTCACCTTCAGGTTCATCGCGCATCCTGGTCACCCGCATGTTAAGAACCTCGATTCCTTAATAGATGCTGGTATCCACGGTATTGAGTTCAGAAACCCACTTCATGACGAGGATATAGATAAAGCGAGGGTCAGGGAGCTAGCGGAGAAGCATGACCTTCTCCTTTTGTCGAACAGCGACGCCCACGAATTGAGCCATATCGGCAGATACCATAATGAGATTGACATAGAAGAGCTATGTGCTCGGGCCATGAGAAGTTAATCAGGCATGAATTCGCGGGCTGTTGTGGCAAGGGCAGTCGTCTTCAGGGGCGGGAAGCGAGTTGGGGTGGTGGTTGCCCCGGTTCCTGTGGGAGGTAAGACAGGGGCTGTTTCGTGAGTTTGCAGGGTGGCTGAGTTGACATAACCTACCAGGAATTTTGGGGATTTCTATCATACCTTCTGGAAGGATGAAGACGTTGATAGAAACATCCGCGTGATGCGGCTTTGAAATCTAGACACCGCCCCACTATAATGGGGGTAGCGGGCACCAAATGGCTGAGGGGTCGTAGCTCAGCGGCAGAGCGGTCGGCTCATAACCGATTGGTCCCTGGTTCGAATCCAGGCGACCCCAGTGAAATGCGCCTCAACGCCTAGGGAGGGTCACTCCTAGCTACAGCCCCGAACAATCTTCAAAGCACCGTGCTCTTCTCAGCTTTGAGCACAGGGTCATGAAGAAGCCTCATGCCCTTAGGGGTGCTAAGGATCCGTGTCGTATAATGACCCCGGAAGACGGGATTGGTCGGCGGCGCTTGCCCGAGAGGGCAAGCGCCCCGAAAATAAGGCCTACGCCCACTCCCGTGGTTATGGGTTCCGGGAGTAGAACCAGAACTACCCCAACAGTCTTAAGCAGTCTGGCCGCAGGCCGTCCTGTATGTCTTGCTGTACCTCGCGCTGTGCGTCGCACGTGTTATGCCTCCGACATACCCACTATCTATCCCGTGGCCGTGGCCATGCCCAGCCTGACAGGTCTGCCAAGTTGTATCGCCTGTGCCTGTCTCAGTCCATGTTTCACTCGGAGGAACCAGTTGTTGTCCGGTGCTGGCTTTATCCCCGTAGCTACCAGGTTGATTTTGACTTTGCCTATCAATTCCTCGCTAGGTAGATTCATTCCGAAGAAGATAATAGCGTGAGGATCAACCTGTTTGGAAATGAGATTAGCTGCCTTTTCCACCCCGCTAAGGGTTAAGTCAGGACCGCCTGAAAAGGAGAAGAGGATGCCCTTAGCGCCATTTACATGACTATCAAGCAGAGGTTCGAAGATGACCTCTTCTGCGGCCTGCTCTGCTGCATGGACGCCTTCACCCCACCCAGTAGCCATAAGGGCTATCCCGGGAATGCTCATTACCCTTCTGACATCAGCCAGATCCACGTTTATCTCCCCTGGGACGTTGACCAGCTCAGATATGGCGATGATACCCTCTGCGACCACGTGGTCGGCTGCGGCGAAGGCCCTCTGGATAGGTACGTCATGATCACCTAGGCGCAGCAGGTGGTCATTGGGCACGATGACAGTGCTATTCACTCTCTCCATAAGGCGGCGTAAGCCTGTGATGGCAATTTCACATCTTCTATTGCCTTCAAAAGAGAAGGGCGTGGTAACCACGGCAATTACTAAGGCGCCGCTCTGTTTGGCTATTTCAGCTACCACTGGAGCTGAGCCGGTGCCTGTGCCTCCGCCCATGCCAGCTGCGATGAATACCAGTTCAGCCCCTCTAATTGCCTTCTGCAATTCTGCACGACTTTCCTTGGCTGCCAATTCACCGACCTTGATATCTCCACCCGCTCCGCATCCTTGAGTCAGGCGTGAACCCAGCTGGATAGCACGGACACTAGACGCCAGCCCGAGAGATTTGATATCAGTGTTAACGACAATATGCTCCACTCCTGGGACGGCCTGCTTCTGCATCATGCGGCGAACGGTATTGCAACCGCCACCACCAACCCCTATGACCTTTATGTGCGCTACGACTCTACCAAAGTCTCCTGGCCTAACCCTCTGTCCTATTTCACTTACCATCATGATGTGCCTCCCTCTTTAAGTTGATCAGCCCTATCTTCTAGGGCCGATGACAGACGGCTTGCCCGCCTCTGCGCTTCGGCTGCAACGTTCGCAGTATCCAGGCACCTGCCACTGCTTCCCGGTTCGTCTTTCTAAGTCGGTTCGGCTGTAGGAGGTGCGGTGCTGCTCAAGATTTTCCCCGCTTTCACGCTCCTTCTAGCGTGCCTGCGGCTTAGCGCCCGCGGCGGTTCGTGGCCTCCGTAATCTTATCTCCCAGGTCAGCCAGCCACCCCCGTGATGTGCTTCCTGACTTGATCCCTGTGGCAATGACGTTAACCTTAGACTTGCCCAGAAGGTCTTCTGTCAGAGAAGCTAGACCAAACTTGAAGTTGCAGTTGGGGTCGGCTTCTCGGGCAATAAGGGTAGCTGCCTCAGTTACCTCACCCAGGCTGAGGTCTGGTCCACCTGAGAAGCTGATGAGAAGCCCGCGGGCACCTTTTATGGTGACATCTATCAGAGGGTTGGATATGGCTTGTTGTGCTGCATCCATAGCTGGATGTGCGCCCTCGCCCTGACCCATGGCCATGATGGCTGTGCCAGGCAGGCTCATCACCATCTTTACATCAGCCAGATCAACGTTTATCTCACCGGGGACATTGATAAGCTGGGACACGCTCGTAATTCCCTCGCTAACTACCTCATCGGCCATGGCGAAGGCTTGGGAAATACTGGCGTTATGGTCCGAGTACTGGAGAAGACGGTCATTGTGGACGACGATCATATTATCGACTTCGGCTTTGAGGCGCTGGATACCTGCTAAGGCAACATCCAGTCGCTTTCTGCCTTCAAAGGAGAAAGGCGTCGTCACAACAGCCAGGACTAGGGCCCCACTGTCCTTAGCTATCCTGGCTACAACCGGAGCTGCTCCTGTGCCTGTACCTCCACCCATGCCTACCGTAATGAATATTAGTTCAGCATCTTTGACTACCCTCTTCAGTAGGAACAGTCCTTCCTCGGCTGCCTGCTTGCCAACTTTGACATCTCCTCCTGCCCCGAAGCCATGAGTGAGATGCTCACCTATTTGCAGTGCTACTGCCCCCTGTGACATGTCCAGGGATTTGATATCTGTATTGGCAACGACGCACTCGACGCCGGGGATCCGCTGGCTGCGTATCATGCGGCGAACAGTATTGCAGCCACCACCACCCACGCCGATGACTTTGATCAACGCTGGTGGTCTGGTGCGATCCATCATTCTGGAGTTTCCGATACGGATCATTGTCTCCACCATTCCTCTTCCTCCTTTCATTAGCAAAATTTTTATGATAACTATGGCTCGATGGTTTGGGGGGAGGGGGAAGGCCTCCCCCCAAAAAGACAACCTCCGCCCAAAAGCCCTAGGCTATCAGCTTTCAGCAGCGTAGGAAAGCGACGGGCGAGGGTACTAAGCCCTTCAATTCACTCTGCCGTTCCAGGCCTCCTTGGTGAGACTAGCGACAAGGTGCTGTCTTAATCACCTCATTGAGGTGGCCTCAGAGATCGGCAACCATGCTTTCCGAAAGCTGTACGCCGGGGGCAGATTAGCTGCGGCGTAGCAATCCCTCTTTGCCTACAGCCAAATATACGGCATTCAAGAATAGTACTATGCCTAGGATGAAGGGCAGTATCTTAGAACCGGGTGAATCGAATATCTTCCAATTGGATATGTCCGAGATGGCATAGAAGAGCACTATCCCTGCTGCTGCATTGATCCACGATAGAAGCATAGACATTGTTCGGGTCTCCTTTCTATATTATTATTGTTTCGATTGTCACCTATCTCCTGCGTCCCATCACTACTTCTCTGATAGTCTCACCCATTTCGGATAGCCAGTTGCTGGGCAGAGGCGGATGAATACCAGTAGCTATCAGCGTGAGCTTAACTGTATCCCTCAGTTCCTCACTGGGGCTCGACATACCAAAGAACATGATGGCCTCAGGATCGACTTCCCTGGCAATCAGATTGGCCGCGTCGTTGACTTCTCCCAGAGTCAGATCTGGGCCGCCACTGAAGTTGAACAGGATCCCTTTGGCACCCTTGACATCGATGTCTAGCAAGGGGTTAGAAATGGCCTGTTCGGCTGCCTCCTGAGCTGGATAGCGGCAGCCGTCCCCTCTGCCGATGGCCATGAGCGCACCGCCCGGAATGCTCATCACTGTCTTGACATCAGCCAGGTCAACATTGATCTCTCCAGGGACATTGACGAGGTGGGAGACGGCCAGGATGCCCTCAGAAACAGCCTCGTCGGCTACGGCGAAGGCGTGGGTCGTGGGGGCATTCTGCTCTACGAACTGCAGCAGACGATCATTGTGAATAACAATAAGATTGTCTACTTCTTGTCTGAGTCGGCGGATGCCACCCAGAGCTAACTGAAAGCGCTTCTTCCCCTCAAAGGAGAAGGGCGTGGTGACTACGCCGATTACCAGGGCACGGCTTTCCTTAGCTATCTGAGCTACTACGGGGGCTGCCCCTGTGCCCGTGCCGCCGCCCATGCCGGCAGTAATGAACACCAGTTCGGCGTCTTTTAGGGATCTCTTTAATAGAAAGCGCCCCTCCTCTGCAGCCCGCGCTCCGACTCCGACATCGCCTCCCGCCCCAAAGCCGCGAGTCAGATGCTCACCTATCTGCACTGACAAGACAGTGTTCGGACAGGAATCGAGTGACTTTATGTCAGTGTTGCACACTATGTACTCGACCCCTGGCGTTGCCTTGGTCAGCATCCGTCTCACAGCATTGCACCCTCCTCCACCCACACCGATCACCTTGATTGTTGCCGGTGGTCTTCCACTTGATCTCTCGCTCACTTTCTCCTCCTTCTAGTAATTAGGATTCAGCTTGTCTGCATGAATACCGCGGTCTTGATGCAACGTGCTGGAACCTTGATGTTGCTATTTTAGAACGGCGAATTTTGCACTGTCAATAGGTTTTTGGAAATGAGATGAATTATTAATACTGGGCTATTTCATAGCTAAATCACGTGCTATACTGGTACTGATATCATCTCATCATGAATGTCATGATGACTGTACAGTGCGTCAAAGATAGGTCTTGACATTCCATTTCATCTGTTGTATAATGTTGAATTGAAAATTAACACGCATGGGGAAGATGAGATGATGAAATCACGAGATAGCAACCGTCTGCCACCTTACCTGACCTATTCTGCTTGGCAACGGCTATTGCAAGCAGTCCAGGAAAATACACCGACGCAGTTCGACCGGAGCTACTTCAAGGATCTGGGATTCTCAGATAGCGCTGCTCTGACTGCCAAGGGAACGCTTCTTTTTCTGGGTTTGATGAGTGACGACAGTTGCCCGACCCAGGAGATGGTCAGCCTGGTTAATGCAGGGGGGAAGGATCGCGCCGCTGTGCTAGGAGACATAGTCAGGGCGGCTTACCAGCCGGTGTTAGGGGATTTGGATGTCGGACATGCTACACTGGGCCAGGTTGAGGAGTGTTTCCGAAGATGGGGAGCGGAGAACAACGTCGGGCATAAGTGTGTGTCTTTCTTTCTGGCTCTGGCCAAAGACGCTGGTATTCCCCTTTCTCCCAGCTTGGCGAACAGGTCGAGAGTAGGTGCGGCACAAAAAAATGCTTCAAAGGCGATTTCACCCCGAAGAAGAAGGGTGTCTTACTCTTCGCCTAGGAATGAGCCAAACAAACCGGAAACAGCAGAATGGGACCTGGCTAGCAAGTTGCCCTCTTTTGATCCTAATTGGCCCAAGGAGGTGCGTGAGGAATGGTTCGCCCGTCTCGGTTACCTCGTGCTTTTGATACAGAAGTTCCCCTCTTTTGATGCCCAATGGTCGGAAGCATTGAAGCTCAAATGGTTTGATTCTTTGAAAGAAATGGTAGCCAGGAGCTTCTCTGGCGGCTCTATTCGTGGCTAACGTTTGCTAAACAAGGATACATGTCTCCCAACTTACGTACGACCCCTCTGTATCATTGCAAGCACTCAGCCACCCTCATTTTAGCGCTGCGGCTGTGTGGGTTTGCTTCCTTTTCATCCCGAGAAGGTGTGATGGGCTTTCGGTTGACAAGTCTGAGGGTAGCGGTATGCCCACACTTGCAAACTGGAACCTTCGGGGGGCAGAGGCAATCCGTCGATTCCTGATGCATGAATCGCTTGACCAAGCGGTCTTCCAGGGAATGGTAACTGATAACTGCCAGTCTGCCTCCGGGAGAGAGAAGCCTGACAGTCTGGCTCAAGGCCTCCTCCAGGTTTGAGAACTCCTGGTTGACGGCGATGCGCAGCGCCTGGAAGGTCCTGGTGGCTGGGTGGATCCTACCACTTCTTCCCAGAACCTGCTGTATGGCGCTGACCAATTGAAGGGTGGTGTTGAAAGGACGGCCAGCAACAATTTCCCTGGCTATCAGGCGGCCTCGGCGCTCTTCGCCATATCTTTCCAAGAGTCTGGCCAGTTCGGTTTCCGAAAGTCGATTTACCAGGCTGGCTGCCGTGGCGGACTGCGTTGTACCAAAACGCATATCGAGAGGGCCTTCAAATCGAAAGCTGAACCCTCGGCTCGGATCCTCTAGCTGTAACCAGGACATTCCCAAGTCAAACAGGATGCCATCCACTGGGTGAAACTGAAACCTGTGGCAGATGCTCTCCAGATGTGTGAAGTTGTCATTGACCAGGACCACATTCTTGCTGTAGCCTTCGAACCTTCTGGCTGCTACCTCCAGGGCTTTGTGATCTAGATCAATGCCTAATAGCTGTCCTTCTGGCGTGCTGCTCTCCAGAATAGCCAGGGCATGACCGCCCGTCCCGACAGTGCAGTCGACGTAATGCCCACCAGGCCGGATGTTCAGCAGTTGGACGGATTCGCGAAGCAGAACAGGCGTATGAGTTGCTGGGCGGTTCAATGCCTTTTCTCCATGGTAATTTGAAGCACCTTAAGTATACGTCAATGGGCTAGTCGTGCCCAAATGTTGTCTGTATGTGGAGGACGGGGGTCCTCCTCTGGACATTCTAAAAAATCGCTTCATGTAATGCGTTGTGAGGTGGTTTACTTGCAGGGGGATACATTAAGAGACCTCGTAGGGCCTAGCGGCCGGTTTCTTGACTATCAGGGACACAGCCTGAGCTTGGGGTTACCTTTGACACCCGTCTCGTGTTGTGCCAAGAACGTGGTTGCTTCAGGGCTGATCAGGAACTATAATCAAAGCCATGCAGGTGCTAGAGCTACACTCTTGGAAGGTAACGTCAACCGAAGCGAAGGCGATTCAAACGAGACTGGCTGGTATGGTATCCCAGGACAGAAGTGTCACTCCGCCGAAGCTTGTTGCCGGGGTGGATGTTTCCAAAGAGAGCCTTGATGGGGTGGCTACTGGGGCAGTGGTGGTCATGTCCTACCCTCAATTGAATCTGGTGGAGACACGAGTAGTGAGACAGAAAGTCACCTTTCCCTATGTGCCGGGGATTCTATCGTTCCGCGAAGCTCCGGTGATTCTGGCTGCCTGTCAACAGCTAACCACGGTACCAGACGTCATTCTTGTGGATGGCCAGGGCATTGCTCACCCGAGGCGATTGGGCATTGCTTCACACCTTGGGCTGCTGCTGAACACCCCTAGCATTGGTTGTGCTAAGTCTATCCTTTGTGGAAAGCATGGGCTGCTGGAGAAAGATACTGGCAGCTTTGCGGAAATGAAGGATGGCGCTGAGGTTGTTGGTGTGGCACTGCGCACTAAGGCAGGAGTAAGGCCGGTATATATCTCCGTTGGGCATAAGGTGGACCTGCCGACAGCTATCTCTGTGGTAATGAATTGCTGTCGGGGCTATCGCCTTCCCGAGCCCATGCGTCTGGCTCATCTGGCTGCCTCTGGAGTTCTATCAAGCCGAGGAAGACCTCGAGCAACAGCGGTTCTTTCAGCCTGTTGAAGCTCTGCCTGCTGAGATGAGGAGGATCGATAATGCAAAATGAGAAGGAAAGACTGGAAGACTTGAGGGATCGCATCATTTCCACGATGGTGCGTCTTTGACATTGCCGGCAAGGAAAAAGAGGCGGCTCGGTTAATTACAGAGTCAGGCAAGCCCGATTTCTGGCAGGATCCCTCGAGGGCAAATGATGTTATGCGCCGACTTTCTATCCTGAACGATGAAATACAAACCTGGCGCGCCTTGGAAGGAAAGGTCAATGACCTAGCCGAACTGGTTAGTCTATCTCTTCAGGAGAAGGACGTGTCTTTAGAGGCGGAAATCGCCTCCGAACTCGATCAGATTTCTTCCCAACTGGAGAAGCTGGACTTTCAACTGCTTCTGAGTGGTGAATATGACCACAGGGACGCGCTTCTGGCTGTCCATGCGGGCGCAGGCGGTACAGAGTCTCAGGACTGGGCGGAGATGCTGCTCAGGATGTATATAAGGTGGGCGGAAAGGCGGGGTTATCGTACGGATTTGCTGGACACATCTCCCGGAGAAGAAGCAGGTATAAAGAGTGCCCTGCTGGAGATCAGCGGGGATTATGCCTACGGATATCTGAAATCTGAGCACGGTGTACACCGCCTCGTCCGTCTTTCTCCCTTCGATGCGGATCATGCTCGACACACGTCCTTCGCTCTGGTAGAGGTTCTTCCTGAAGTAGATAAGGCTACGGAGGTACGCATAGGCCCTGATGAACTAAAGGTGGAGACTTTCAGATCCAGCGGGCCTGGTGGGCAACATATGCAGAAGACGAGTTCTGCAGTCCGTATCATTCACCTTCCTACAGGGCTGGTGGCTACTTGTCAGAGCCAGCGTTCTCAGCATCAGAATAAGGAAGTGGCTCTTAAAGTCCTTCAGGCTCGCCTCTTAGGTGTGGAGCGAGCCAAGGAAGCTGAGGAAAGGGCAAGGCTCAAGGGTGAGCATCAAAGCGCTGCCTGGGGCAACCAGATCCGAAGCTATGTTCTCCATCCATATAAGATGGTAAAAGACCACCGCACCGGCGTTGAAACCGGCAACACTACTGCGATTTTGGATGGTGATCTAGACAAGTTCATCGAGTCCTACCTCAGGTCGCAAATCGGCACAAGAGAGTAACACCGTGCCTCTTGCCCCTGGGATGTGCTCCTGTTACAATCGGCATAGATGGGAAGTCCAGCACAAGGCATGAAGTTCGCCAAGCTACAAGCCACCGGAAATGATTTCGTCCTGGTAGAGGCTGAAGGGCTAGACTGCGACTGGCCCAGGCTAGCCGAAGCCATGTGCCAGCGACGCTTTGGTATTGGAGGCGATGGCCTGATGCTGTTGCTGAAATCGAAGGTGGCGGATTTCCGCATGCGCATATTCAACTCGGACGGCTCCGAAGCAGAGGTGTGCGGCAATGGCTTGCGGTGCTTTGCCAGGTACGTTATTGATCGAGGCTTGGCTAGGGCTGGCAAGGAGATTAGCATCGAGACGACCGCTGGCATCAGGAGGGTCAGGCCGGAGGGTGATGGCAGATTCGAAGTGAATATGGGAATACCAAAGTTTGGCGCTGAGGAAATCCCGGTGGCGATATCGGCTGACAGAGCTCCTATACTGGACTATCCCCTTCATGTCCAGGGCACGGATCTGCTGTTGAGTTTCGTTTCGATGGGAAATCCTCATGGGGTGTGTTTTGTCAAAGAGTTGTCTGATTTTCCTCTGCCTGACTTAGGCCCCATCGTGGTGCATCACGAACTCTTCCCGCAAGGCTTGAACTTTGAGGTGGCCAGCGTGGCGTCGCGGAAGGAGATAAAGGCTCGGGTCTGGGAAAGGGGTGTAGGAGAAACCCTATCCTGTGGCAGTGGCGCTTGTGCTATAGCAGTGACAGCCATGCTGCATAGCTATGTTGATCGTTGGGTGGATGTCATACTCCCCGGGGGACGGTTGACGGTAGGATGGGACGGGAAAGGCGGGGTATATCTCAGGGGAGAAGCTGCTCTGGTATTCACTGGTGATTGGCTGCGGAGGAACTTGGTGTTGGAGGAACAATGAGAATTTCCAGGCGCATTGAAGGGTTACCACCCTATCTCTTTGTGCGAATCTCGGAGAAGATTGCTGAAAAGAAGGCTCGGGGAGAGAAGGTGATTAGCTTTGCTATTGGCGATCCTGACATTCCTACGCCGAGCCATGTTATCGAACGACTGTGCCAGGCTGCTAGGGATCCGGCCAATCACCGTTATCCTGAGACGTACGGGCTATCGGAGTTCCGACGAACTATAGCCCGATGGTATGAGCAGCGCTTCGGTGTAGTGCTCGATCCCGATAAAGAAGTGTTACCTCTGATCGGATCGAAGGAAGGTATTGGGCATATTGCCTTGTGCTTTGTTGATCCTGGCGACATTGTTCTTGTTCCCGACCCGGCCTATCCGGTCTATTCCGTAAGCACGATGTTCGCCGGTGGCCAGTGCTATTTCTTGCCTTTGACCGAGAAAAACCGCTTTCTACCTGACCTGGGGCAGATACCAGCAGAAGTAGCTCGTCGCGCCAAGCTGTTGTGGTTGAATTACCCCAATAACCCAACGGCGGCAGTTGCTGGCATGGACTTCTTCCAAGAGGTGGTGGATTTTGCTAAGAGATACGACCTGGTAGTCTGCCATGATGCCCCTTATACGGAGGTAGCTTTCGATGGCTATCGGCCCGTCAGCTTCATGCAGGTGCCTGGGGCCAAAGATATCGGGTTGGAGTTTCATTCCTTGTCCAAGAGTTTCAACATGACCGGGTGGCGGGTGGGGATGGCAGTGGGTAATGCCCAGATAAGAGATGCTTTAATGCGGATCAAGTCAAATCTTGATTCTGGGATTCCTCAGGCTATTCAGTATGCTGCTATTGAAGCTTTGCAGGGGGACCAGGGGTGTATCAGGGAGCATAATGAGATCTATCAACGGCGGCGCGATGCCATGTTAGGGGTTCTCCGGGAGATGGGCCTGCGGGTGACTCCACCCAAAGCCAGCCTGTATATCTGGGCTGGAATCCCGCAGGGCTATACCGCGGAGGGATTTGCCACCAAGTTGTTAGAAGAGACTGGGGTGGTGGTTACCCCAGGCACAGGCTATGGCAGGTACGGGGAGGGCTATGTGCGTCTTTCACTGACTGCTCCTGACAACGAGGTGGCGGAGGGATTGGCCCGCCTAGCGAAGTGGCATACATCTGTGGGCAAGGGATAGAACCAAGAAAAGCATGGACATGGCGACATAACAACGCTTTTGTTCCTGCCACGTTTGACATAAAACAGGTGTGATTGACATAAACAGGTGACATAAAGGAGGTACCATCCCCGGCAAACTCTACCCCACGGCGGAGACCAAAGAGCGGGCGGTACTGGTTGGTGTGGAGACAAAGACTGGGAATGCCGGCTGGCGAGCAGAGGATTCTATAGCTGAGTTGGCTAGCTTGGCTGACACGGCTGATGTTGAAGTTGTGGCTGAAGTGGTGCAGCGGCTAGATAGACCATCGCCTACATCTTACTTAGGCAGAGGCAAGCTAGAGGAAGTGGTGGCTCTCAAGAATGAGACTGGATACGATGTGGCCATCTTCGATGATGAGCTTTCACCCAGGCAGCAGAGGTATTTGGAGGAGGCTCTTGAGGTTAAGGTTATCGATCGCACTGCGTTGATCCTAGATATCTTTGCCAATCATGCCCATACGCATGAGGGGCAGCTACAAGTGGATCTGGCACAGAGCGAGTATTTGTTGCCTCGCCTGGCTGGGCAGTGGAGTCACCTGGAGAGGCTGGGTGCTGGGATCGGTACCAGAGGGCCTGGAGAGACCCAGTTGGAGACCGATAGGCGACTGATCGAGCGAAGGATTCAGCGCTTGAAGAGGGAGATTGAGGCGGTGCGAAAACATCGTGCTCTATATCGCAAGCGCCGCAGGAGGGGTGGTGTTCCTATGGTATCGCTGGTCGGTTACACTAATGCTGGGAAGAGCACGCTATTGAACGCACTGAGCAAGGCCGATGTGCTGGTGGAGGACAAGCTGTTCTCTACCCTCGATCCGGTGACGCGCCGTGTGACCTTGCCTGATCAACGGCGTATTCTGGTGAGTGATACTGTAGGCTTCATTCATAAGTTACCTCCGACTGTTGTGGCAGCCTTCAGGGCGACATTGGAGGAGTTGGAAGAAGCCGATTTGTTGCTTCATGTGGTGGATGTAACCCACAAGAATGCGGCAGAGCAGTGCCAGACAGTAGAGGATATATTGAGGGATTTGGGTCTGGGGCATAAGCCGAGGCTTACCCTGCTCAACAAGATAGACCTGTTGAGTAGCGAGGGCGCAGAGGAAGACCGTTTCGTACGGCAGGTGTGTCCAACCGGTGAGGGTGAGGGCATGCTGGCCATCTCGGCAGCTAAGGGGTGGGGTCTGCACAGGTTGCTGGAGGTGGTGGCTGGGAGGGTTGGGGAGCATAGTGAGGCGGGAGAGGCAGGCGGGTGAGGGGAAAAGGATGTTTCAAAGTGATAGTTAGTTATGTCAATAATAGTTAATGGAAAATGTGCCATGTCTCAAAACGTCCATTATGCGACATTCTACTAGGAGAAACCGATGATGCTAGATCAGGCAATTCAGGAGTTCCTAGAGTATCTGGAAGTGGAAAGAAACTACTCCCCCCTCACAATCGAGCTATACAGGCGGTACTTGAGGCGTTTCTCAGAATGGCTTGCTGAAACCGATTCTAAAGCGAGCGTGCAGGATGTAGATGAAGAACTTGTCAGAAGATACAGGTTATACTTGGCGAGGTTGGCTGGTCCCAGCGGCGAGGGGCTCAAGAAGATCACGCAGACTTACTACCTAATCGCTCTGAGGGCTTTGTTGCGATACCTGATCGTCCAGCGTAATTTGACTGCGTTGTCTCCCGATCGAATACAGCTCCCCAAGACCGGTTCGAGAGTTATAAAATTCCTGAGTTCGGAGGAAATTGAAAGACTGCTCGGTAGCCCAGATACCTCAAACATTACGGGCTTAAGGGATAGGGCCATCCTAGAGATGCTGTTTAGCACAGGGCTCAGGGTGTCTGAGCTTACGCGGCTGAATCGTGAGCAGATTGACTTAGAGCGCAAGGAGTTGGGCGTGATTGGCAAGGGCAGCAAGGCACGGGTCGTATTCCTGTCAGAGAGCGCCGCAGAATGGGTGGGGCGTTATTTGAGATCGCGTGAGGACTACTTCAGGCCTCTCTTTATTCGGTATGCTGGTGCGGAAGACATATCGAAGGACGGCGAGAGAATGCGGTTGACTCCAAGATCCGTTCAGAGAATTGTCAAGAAGTATGGCAGGATGTGCCACTTGCAGGTTAAGACGAGTCCCCACACACTAAGACATTCTTTTGCCACCGACCTGTTGATTGCTGGGGCGGACATCCGCTCTGTTCAAGAGATGCTGGGGCACGAGAGTATAACTACGACGCAAGTCTACACACACGTCACCGATAGACACCTGAAAGAGGTTCACAGAGTTTTTCATGGCAAGAGCAAACAGGTTAAGAGCGAGTAGCCAGACTGCTGGGGCAGGTTTACGCAGCATGTTGTGGAAATGTCTATCCACAGACAAATAGCGGCGAAATCATTTATGAACGTGTTCTTGTGTTTCTGATCTTTCCACCGCGGATTCAGCGACGGCGAGAAGATAAAATGCCCTGGTGTATTATGTCAACTGCACAGAATTGACACACCAGCACGGAGTATCATACTGTATATGTATACTTGTGACTGGGCATGGGATTCCACATCAAGTGTGCAATAGGCGCACCATTCCTGCGGGAATTCAACCGCTTGTTAAACGGTCTTCCATTTATGTTATGGAGTTGAGTCCCGGTAATAAGTTCGTCTGCAACAGGACCTGGAAAAGGAGAGATAGGAGATGGTAGGTATAGTTTCGTACGGTGGTTACATTCCGATATACAGGCTGAGTCGAGATACAATCGGTGCGGTGTGGGGGAAGTCGCTGGGCCGGGGGGAAAGAGCGGTCGCCAACGCTGACGAAGACAGCATCACCATGGCGGTGGAAGCAGTGGTCGACTGTCTCGCTGGCATAGACCGGAAGACAGTGGATGGGCTTTATTTCGCCTCCACCACGCCACCCTATAAAGACAAACAATCAGCCAGCATAATCAGGGCTGCTGCCGACCTTCGTGAAGATGCCAGCACCATGGACTTCGGCAATTCTTTGAGGGCCTGCACTAATGCTTTCACTGCTGCCGCCAACGCCATCAAGGCGGGAGAGGCTCACAGGATCGTGGTAGTGGCCTCCGAGTGCCGGCTGCCGGCTCCAAATTCGGAGTTTGAGCCTATATATGGCGACGGGGCAGCCGCCTTTCTGCTGGGGGACTCGGATGTTGCTGCCAGCATCGAGGGAAGCTACACCCTTTCCAGCGAGTTCATGGACATATGGCGCAAGGAGAATGACCTCTACGGCTGGGCCTGGGAGGACCGCTTCATCAAGGACGAGGGGTTCGAGAAGATCTTGCCTCAGGCTGTAAATGGGCTGATGCAAAAGCACAAGCTGACTGCGAAAGACTTCGCCAAGGCGGCCTTCTACGCTCCTGATGGCAGGTCGCACGCCACCATCGCTAGGAAAATCGGCCTCGATGCCAAGACCCAGGTGCAGCAACCTCTATTTGATTCAGTGGGTGACACAGGCTGTGCCTTTGCAGCCATGACTCTGGTAGCTGCTCTGGAGGAGGCCAAACCGGGCGACAGGCTGCTCTTTGCCTCCTACGGTGACGGGGCTGATGCCTATGCTTTGCGAGTGACGGATCAGATCGCTAAGATCAAGAACAGGCGGGGGATAAAGCGTCACCTGGCCTCGAAGATGGATCTCTCCAGTTATGGTGCTTACCTACAGATGCGCAATGTGATTGAAGGGCAGCCTGGTTTCCGCCCGCCCCGCCGTTCCCCTGTCACCGCTGTCTGGAGAGACCGCAAGATGTTCTACGCCATGTACGGACAAAAGTGCAAGAGCTGCGGGCATATCCAGTTTCCGAGACAGCGATTGTGCATGTACTGCCAGGCCAAGGATAACTTTGAGGAAATAAGGCTATCTGACAAGAAGGGCAAGCTCTTCACCTATAGTATAGATGAAAGGGCCAGAGAGATAATACTGCCTCTCGTCAGGGGAGTGATCGACCTGGAGGGTGGTGGCAGATACTACTCTTCGCTGACCGACCGTGACCCTGAGAAGATCGATGTCGGCATAGATATGGAGTTTACCTTCAGGATGGTCTTTGATGGAATAAGAGAGGGATCAGGCTTTCGCAACTATATGTGGAAGGCCCGACCCGTAAGATGTTAGGAGATAGTTAAGATGGCAGAAAGCATAAGGGACAAAGTCGCTATCATCGGTATGGGTTGCCCCGCATGGGGTGAGAGGTGGGAGGCGGACATCTTCGACCTAATTACAGAGGCCTGCTGCGAGGCTCTGGATGATGCTGGGGTGGAGCGAAACCAGATTGAAGCAGCCTGGGTGGCATATTATATCAATGATAATGCTACCACCGGCCTGGTTGTTGCTCAGACACTGCAACTGCAACAGATACCCATCACCCGGGTGGAGAACGCCTGCGGCTCTGGGTCCGAAGCGATCCGGGGAGCTGCCCTGGGCCTGGCCTCCAAGCAATACGACCTCGTTTTGGCATTGGGATTTGAGAAACAGAAGGACGCTGGTTTCCCTGGGCTGGTTACCTCGGGAGCTCCAGGAAAGGTCTATCCCATGTACGCGGCTGAGCAGGGTGCCGCACCAGGGCGCTATGCCATGGCGGCTACTGCCTACTTCCGTAAATACGGCTTGAGCCGCGAAGAAGGCAAGGTTACGCTGGCCAAGATTTCGGTCAAGAGCCACCGCAATGGCGCCCGAAATCCCCGTGCTCACCTGAGACGAGAGATTACGTTGGAGCAGGCGGTCAATGCCCCCATCATTGCCTGGCCCTTGGGACTATTCGACTGCTGTGGGGTAACTGATGGCGCGGCGGCGGCCATTATGTGCCGCACTGAAGATGTGAAGAAGTTCGCTGCCAAGCATCCTCATGACTACGTGACCATCAAGGGTTTTGGTATAGCCGCCAGTCCGGGATGGGGAAAAGAGAGAGAGGACTACGACTTCACCTACTGGGATGCCACGGAGGCGGCGGCCAAGCAGGCTTACGCTCAGGCGGGAATAAGGAATCCTCGAAAGGAGCTGAGCCTGGCTGAGGTACACGACTGCTTCTCCATTGCCGAGCTGATAGGAGTCGAGTCCATGGGCATTTGCCAGTATGGACATGGCAAGGAAGACGTGGACTCAGGCGCTTGGGAGCAGGAAGGTGAGATACCCGTGAACATCAGCGGCGGTTTGAAGTCCTTCGGGCATCCTATTGGCGCCAGCGGCTGCCGCGAAGTCTATGAGTTCTATACCCAGTTCCAGAGTAGAGCAGAGGAGCCATCGCGGCAACTGAGGGACGTGAAGCTGGGACTGGCCCATAATCAGGGTGGTTTTCCCGGCCAGTTTGTTTGTGGCATCACTATTACGGGAGCGCCAGACGTTTAGTTAGCAGAGAGAAGCGAAGGGCGGTGGGCATCGTTGCCGGCATTGTCTACCGCCTTTTCATTTGTTCCGGCACTTGTGGTGCAAGCACCGAGTTCAATTCCCGTAACAATAACTGCCGAGAGCAGCCCAGCTGCAGTCGAGGCTATGCCTGCGCGCGGCAATTCTCCCACCGATTAGAATGGCATATTCGTCTTCTCTGAGCCTCCATCAACCTCCGTTACCTTGCCCGTCACCCAACTGGCTGCTGGCGATGCCAGGTACAGAGCAGCTAGGGCAATATCCTCTACTTGGCCTAGCCTTTTCATTGGGGTCAGGTCGCACATTCTCTGTAACGATGCCTCGTCCAAGAAGGTACGCAAAGCATGCGTCAGTATGGATCCCGGCGCAATGGCGTTCACTCTCACATCTGGGGCCAGCTCAGAAGCCATTAGTTTTGTCATGAAGCTCAGGGCGGCCTTGACTGTACCATAGGCACAAAAGTTGGGCTGGACGAGCCGCCCTGCTGCTGAGCTGATGTTGATGACACAACCCTTGCTCTCTTTTAGGTGCGGTAGGCAGATACGGGTGAAGCTGAAGGCCGAGGTAACATTGAAATCGAAGTCATCATTGAATTGCTCGCGGGTTGTCTGGGGTATCGGACTGGGCCAGGCGCCCCCGGCATTGTTTACCACAATATCAATCCTGCCAAAGGCCTCCACGGTCTTGTCTGCTAGATTCTGCAATTGGCTGTCTTTCTTGACATCGCACGGAACTGCGATGGCTTGCACGCCAAAGGCTCTGGCCTTTTCTGCACTAGCCTGGATGTCTTTTTCTGTCCTTGCTGCAAAGGCAACGTTAGCCCCGGCTTCGGCGAAGGCTAGCCCGATGGACTGACCTATACCTCTACCTGACCCTGTTACGACTGCCACCTTGCCACTCAGTTTGAATTTGTCAGCCAGCATTTTCCCTCCTTAATATTCATGGGCACGAGCCCTGTCAGTAGCAGGTCAAAAGGAAGGCCGAGAAACAGTAGGTCTAACCAGCCTGTGGAGGCTTCCTTAGTGCTTCCATCCCCTGCCCTTGGCAACAGCCGCAGCCAGTGGGGCCACGACTAGCCAGAGGGCAATGGTGATGAGCATAGCCTTGGTGTACGAAATAGTTGCTATGCCGAAGTCTGGCGCGATGATGCCCCAGAAAATCATGGTGAGCCAGGCACAGAAGAAAAAGCTGAGACCAGCAGCAGGAATAAGGAAAAATGACAAGCAACACATTCGATGCTCCTTTGACAAGAATATTATGTCAACCCACGTCTCAATGTGCACACCATAGTATGCCATAAATCATGAAGGTACACCACAGCTAATGTGGGATTGAAGGCAAAGCAGATGGTCAAGGCCAGCCTGATTGGTGTGTGCTATTCATGAGTTCGCGTTAGTACTTTGAAGCCCCTATTTCCTCCATCTTGCCGGTTACCATGTACACCACGCGTTCGCAGATATTGGTGCAGCGGTCGGCAGCACGCTCAAGGTTGTGGGCCGCCCAAATGAGACGGGTAGCGCGGTTGATTGTTTTTGGGTCAGCCATCATGAAGGTAAGGAGCTCACGAAATACCTGGTCATAGAGGCTGTCCACTACATTGTCCATGCTGACGACCCGCTTTGCCAGTGCCACATCCCGGGCGACGAAGGACTTGAGACTTTCTTTGATCATTTCGTTGGTTATCTCTGCCATCCGCGGAATGTCAATTAGAGGTTTCAATGGTGGCTCGTCGCCAATCATGATAGCAATCTTGGCAATTCCTTCAGCATAGTCGCCTATGCGCTCTAATTCCGTTATGATACTGAGGATCGCCACAATGACGCGCAGGTCACTCGGCCCAGGCTGCTGCGTAGCAATGAAACCGATACAGTGGTCTTCTATGCTAAAACGCAACTGATTAATCTTGGCATCATCGGCGATCACTTGGTGTGCCAGAGATAAATCCCGCTTTTTCAGGGCTTCGGTAGCACGACCTAAGGCTTTCTCGGCCGTGTTTCCCATAACCAGAACGTCATCATGAATTCCCTGCAATAGTTTATGAAAAGTTGCACCTGTTTCCATGGTCATTGTCTCCCCATCTGATTAGCCAAATCTATCTGCGACATGATTTGGGCTGATGACTTTTCAGTGATGCTTGCATTATACACTCCACCATGGCCAAGGAAAAAGTCGTGGCTGCCTCGTCCCGTTGCGTTGGGCGATGAGACAGGTTTGGCTTGGGGATTCAGGCATACCTCAGAGCCACGCCTTCCAGTATGTTGGCCACATCCTCGCACCTGTCGATGGCAGTCTCTATATGATGGTAAATCTCGCGCCACTTGATGAGGTGGGCAATGTCTATTGGGTCGACAAAAAGTTCAGCCAACGCTGAGCGATGCAAGCTGTCTCCCACGTTCTCCAAACGATGAATCTCGACGCACCGATTCAGAAGCTGGTTTCGATCAATGAAGTCATGCATTTCAAATATCGCTCTTTCCATTTCAGTAGCTGCTTGCACAACAATATCCAACATTTCCTTAACCTTAACGGTGGGGCGCTCTACTTTGTAGAGCAACATAGCATCAGCTGCCGAATGGATGAAGTCAGTTACGTCGTCCAGGGAGTGAGCCAACAGAGCAATATCCTCCCGATCAAAGGGAACGACGAAGGTACGGTGTAATTGTGCCATAATCTGGTGGGTAATAGCGTCCCCCTGGTGCTCCAGGTCCGTTATTACCCCCACTCTCTCCCTGACGTTTTCCCAGATAAGCACCATATCCCTCAGAGCCTGGGCTATCTTGACCGCGTTCTGGGCACTCTGCTCGAAAAGAATAAAAAAGCTCTTCTCTCTGGGTATAAGAGATAAGTTAGGCAGCGGTAGGCCTCCTTTGCCAGCAGAACAGACGAAGAGACAGGATAGTAGAGTTCAGATGTATCGGCCGAAAAGGGCTAATTATCATTGACGAAGTGATTAGACTCATTGAATGGCACGGTGGCAAAGTACCTATTGTCGGGTACTCTAGTCGAGCGAGTCTTTCCTTGTTTTTCGATTATCAATATGAACTCTATAGGGCCATCAGACTGCTTCTGGCTCATTCTAGACCAAGGCCTAGCTAATAGTCAACAACGCGACAATCCTTGACACCCGTGTCTCCCGAGGCGTAGACTCTTCACCAGTAGATTGGCTTCTGGAGGTTTGCGTGGATTTTCGCTTCAGTGAAGATGACGAGAGATTCAGACAAGAAGTCCTTGAATTCATAAAACAAGAGATGCCGCCTGGCTGGACGGGAACAGGCCTTCTACAGGAAGCAAAAGATGGGCCCGAGTGGGAATTCTCCTGCGGCATGTTGCGTAAGCTGGGAACGAAGGGATGGCACTCTTTGTCCTGGCCCAAGGAATACGGAGGGCAAGGTTCGGTCTCCAAACAATTCATCCTCAGTGATGAGATGTATTACCATGAATTGCCAGGGGTAGACTTGCAGGGTGCGCTAATGTGTGCTCCCACTCTGATCGAATATGGCAGCGATGAACAGAGGAAGGAATTCCTGCCCAAAATCGCTCGGGGAGAGCAAGTGTGGTGTCAGGGTTTCAGTGAACCAGGGGCCGGCTCTGACCTGGCAGCGGTGGCCATGCGAGCCGTAGAGAAGGAAGATTGCTTTATTCTGGATGGCCAAAAGGTGTGGAGCACGGGTGCTCACCACGCTGACTGGACTTTCGTGCTGGCCAGGACCGACCCCGAGGCCCCTAAGCACAGAGGTATCAGCTTCTTCCTCGTGTACTTGAAATCGCCGGGCGTGACTGTCCGTTTCTTGCCCAACATCGTTGGCACCTACTGTGAGATTTTCTTCGATAATGTGCGTGTCCCCAAGGGTAACCTGGTAGGCAAGAAGAATGATGGCTGGAGGGTAACCGGCGCCGTGCTGGGCTATGAAAGATCAGGTATTCACCGCATTGCTGCGGCACGCCGGAACTTAACTCGCTTGATAGAATTCGCTAAGGAAACGAAGCGAAATGGAGTGCCATTGTTCAAGAACCCTCTAGTTCGAAACAGGCTGACTGATCTATTTGTGGAGAGCCAGGCAGTCAGGCTTCTGGCCCAGAGAATCGTGTGGATGCAGAGCACAGGTCAAAGCGTGGATCACCAGGCATCCATGTCACGAGTATCGGGAGCAGAGTTGCAGCAGCACGTGGCTCAGGCAGCCATGCAACTCCTCGGGCAGTACGGGCCTCTGGAGGAGAACTGTAAGTGGGCTCCCTTGCGAGGCTTCTTCCTGCGGCAATACCTCTACGCCATGGCAGCGACTGTTGGCGCTGGCACTGCCGAGGTCCAGAGGAACATCATCGCCCTCAGAGGACTAGGGCTACCCAGAGGCTAAACTCCATAGCCCTGAGTCTAAGGGCACAAAGTATGTACTGCCGGGCAAAGGCGAATTGGCAATTTCGATTTGCGTTCTTCGCCCGACTCCTGCTGTGGTTCCACAGCAGTTGCCCATCGACAAAAGCAGCCTGGTGAAAGGATAACAACAGACTGTACGCATGCAAGTCATAGAATGGTTCAAGGGAAAAGTCAGAATCCTCGATCAGACCCGGCTGCCTCAAGCAGAGGTTTACCTGGAGCTTTCAACTTATCGAGAGGTTGCTCAGGCAATCAAGGAAATGAAGGTGCGTGGTGCTCCGGTGGTCGGGATCACCGCTGCCTACGGAATGGCTCTGGGTGCCCAGACTATCAAGGCCAGCAGCAAGACAGACTTCCTTATCGAGCTACGGCGTATTGCCGAAGTGCTGATCTCCACCAGGCCCACGGCGGTTAACCTTCTTCAGGCCATCAACCGAATGCAGGTGGTAACCGAAAGCCAAGGGACTATTTCCAAGATCAAGGCTGCCCTCATCGAGGAGGCAAAAGCCATCCACACTCACGAAGAGTGGGCTACCAGCCAGATATCCCGCTATGGTGCTGAACTCATTGGCGATGGATTCACCATTCTGACTCATTGCAATGCTGGCTTCTTAGCTACTTCAGGAAACCATGGGACAGCCTTGGGAGTCATCCGGGCAGCCCGAGAGCAGGGCAAGAACATCAGAGTCTTCGTCACTGAGACCCGCCCACTGCTCCAGGGAGCGCGTCTTACTGCATGGGAGCTTCTCCACGATGGCATCCCGGTTACCCTCATTACGGATTCTATGGCTGGTCACTTCATGAGCAAGAAGGAAATACACTGCGTTATAGTCGGCGCCGATAGGATTGCCGCTAACGGTGACGCAGCCAACAAAATAGGCACCTACACGCTAGCAGTCCTAGCCAAAGAAAACGGCATCCCTTTCTATGTCGCGGCACCTACTACCAGCATTGACCTTTCCCTGCGCTCAGGAGACCAGATTCCCATTGAGTTTCGAAACTCAGAAGAGATAACGCGTCTGCAAGGGGTGCAAATTGCTCCAGAAGGGATAGAGACAAGAAATCCAGCCTTTGATGTAACACCACACCGGTATGTATCGGCTATAATTACGGAGATGGGGATAGTGAGGAAGCCCTACAGGGCAGGACTGAAGCAGGTTTGCTGTGTGCTGCCAAATCGGGCCTAGAGACTTCGGAAACTGAAGGAGGTTTACGTGGCTGAGGCAAAGCTGGCCGTTATAGGCGGTAGCGGCCTGTACCAGATAGAGGGTTTGAGCAATGTCAAGGAAACGAAGATCAGTACTCCTTTTGGCGATCCGAGCGATGCCGTTACTCTGGGGAGTCTGGAAGGCATGGGGGTCGCTTTCCTTCCCAGGCACGGCAAAGGGCATCGCATCAATCCTACGGAGATCCCGGCCAGAGCTAACATCTATGCCCTCAAGTCACTGGGCGTAGAATGGATAATCTCGGTCAGTGCTGTCGGCAGCCTCAGGGAAGAAATTCACCCTGGGGATCTGGTAATACCCAACCAGCTTATCGACCGTACCAAAAGTCGGGTGAACACCTTCTTCGGAGACGGTCTGGTGGCGCACGTCGGCTTTGCCGAGCCTTTTTGCCCCGTGTTGAGCCACATCTTGTTTCAAACAGCCAGTGAAGCCGGGGCTGTAGTGCATAACGGCGGAATCCACGTGGTAATGGAAGGCCCCCTGTTCTCGACAAAAGCCGAATCGCATCTCTATCGTAGCTGGGGCGCTAGCATCATCGGCATGACTGCTCTGCCTGAGGCTAAGTTGGCCAGGGAGGCAGAGATCTGCTACGCCACCCTGGCCTTCGTCACGGACTATGACTGCTGGCACGATACCCTTGGGACGGTCACCGTAGAGATGGTGATACAGAACCTGCGCCACAACGTAGAGATGTCCAAGAAGATTTTGAGGAGAGCGGTGGCTCAAGTCCCAAAGAAACGGGAATGCCAGTGTGCTACCGCCCTGAAGAACGCCATCATCACGGCACCGGAAGTCATTCCAGCAGCACTGAAGCAAAAGCTGCATGTGCTTATTGGTAGTTATGTCAAATAGTGTGGCTATACCTCCGCAGATCAAGTTCGGCTGTTTGCCTACCGTCATCGGAAGCATGCCTCACACCAGTCCTGAAGATGCATGTAGACGGCTACTGTGCTATCTCCAGGTTATGCCGTGCTGGCCACAATTGCCCCGGCGTTCCTATAAGGAGAACATGCACACTCGGTTCTTCGAAGGCTTCCCAGGTATCAGCATCAGTGCGGAAGAGGAACGAATCTCCACTCACCATTCTCAAGAGCTTGATCCAAACGTGGAACTTTTGGCGGAGCTTTCTGCCAAATTGCGAAAACGATATATAATGTAAAGGGAGTACGGCCATGGAATGCGAGGTCGAGGTCAATAAGGCAAAATGTACCTGCACTTACGAGCCTTGTAGCAAGAAGGGGAAATGCTGTCAGTGCCTTCTGTACCATCGTGCTCTTGGCGAATTACCAGGATGCCTTTTCCCACCGGAAGTTGAGAGGACCTACGATCGCTCCATCGCCAGATTCGTGGCGGCTTCCTCCAGGAGGTCGAGACAATGAACAAAAGTAAGAGAGTAGCCATACGTAAGCACAGAGTAAAAAGGAAGAAGCTGAAGGAAAGAAGAAAGGCTGAAGCCAAACCGAAATCTTGATTGCGTAAAGACGGCTAACGCATGAAGCAGGCCTATTTGCTTACTGGGCCGCCCGGCGTCGGCAAGACTACGCTGATTAAGGGAGCTATCTCCGCGGTAGAGCAAAAGGCCGGAGGATTCTATACCAGGGAGATACGAAAGCAAGGGGTGAGGCAAGGTTTTGAGATAGTGACCCTGGACGGAGCCAGCGCTATCCTGGCGAGCGTTGATTTTCATGGCCCTCATCGGGTGAGCAAGTATGGAGTGATGGTGGATAACCTGGATAACGTCGGTGTGGCTGCTTTGCGCTGGGCCACAAGAGAGTGCAACATCATAGTGGTTGACGAGATAGGGAAAATGGAGCTCTTCTCGCTGGCTTTCAGGGAGGCAGTGCTGGAGGCTTTGGATAGTGGGAAGAAATTGCTCGGTACTATCATGCTAGCTCCCCATCCTTGGGCTGACCGCCTCAAGCGGGATCCCAGGGTGGAGGTAGTCATGGTGTCCAGAACTGATCAGCAGAGAGTGGCACAGGAACTGCAAGGCTGGCTGAGGGGAGACTGATCAACCTGGCCGCTGAAAGGCACTCTGCCAGCATCATGGACATTAGCGTTGACAAGTTAACCCGAGAACAGAGACAATACCTGGAAAGCTAGGAGTCTGGAACTTAGAGGAAATCTGGACAGAGACATAGAAAAGGAGAAGGGATTAATGACGACAACCTTCCTGACATCAACCTCGCACCTAGTGACTTCCGAGTCGGTCACGGAAGGACATCCGGACAAGCTTTGTGACCAGGTAGCGGATGCCATTCTTGACGCCATCGTGGCTAAAGACCCTTACGCCCGCGTCGCCTGCGAAGCAGCCACCACCACCGGGCTGGTGATTGTTTTCGGCGAAATCACCTGCGATTGCTACGTCGAAATTTCTGAGGTTGTGCGAGGCGTTATCAGAGATATCGGCTACACTCGACCTGAATATGGTTTCGATTATGAAAGCTGCGGTGTCATGGTTTCTATCAAGGAGCAATCGAAAGATATCGCTATGGGGGTAGACGAGTCCCTCGAGACACGACAAGGGACAGCCACCAACGATGTCCTGGATAAGGTCGGCGCGGGTGACCAGGGGTTCATGGTTGGCTTCGCCTGCAATGAGACTCCTGAGCTTATGCCTTTGCCCATTTCTCTGGCTAACAGGTTGTGCCAGCGTCTGGCGCAGGTGAGGAGAAGTGGCCTCTTGCCCTATCTGCGTCCTGATGGAAAATCGCAGGTAACTGTGGAATACCACCGCGGGGTGCCCCGGCGGGTGGACAGTGTCATCATAGGCGCTCAGCATGATCCCATGGTCAGCCATAATGTTATCCAGCGCGACATCATTGAGCATGTCATCAAAGAGATCATCCCGCCATCGCTTCTCGATAAGAAAACGAAGTACTATGTCAATGCTACGGGGCGCTTTGTGATCGGTGGCCCAGTGGGAGATTCCGGGCTTACCGGAAGGAAGAACTGTGTGGATACCTATGGTGGGGCAGCCCGGCATGGGGGAGGGTCTTTTTCTGGCAAAGACCCCACCAAGGTGGATCGCTCTGCCAGCTATGCCTCTCGCTACGTGGCCAAGAACGTGGTGGCAGCCGGACTAGCTGACCGCCTCGAGATTCAGGTGGGCTACTCCATCGGTGTGGCCCATCCTGTGGCCATTTCCATCGAGACCTTCGGCACTGCCAAGGTGGATGACGAGCTTATTCTCAAACTGATCAAGGAACACTTTGATCTCAGACCTGAGTCTATCATAAGAACTTTCGACCTGCGCCGGCCTATCTATCGGCCTCTGGCTGCCTACGGGCACTTCGGGCGCAAGGACATCGCCCTTCCGTGGGAGAGGACAGATAAGGTGGCCATACTTCAGGCTGACGCCGGACTGGCTAAGGCGAAAAATCGGGACCAGAAGTCATCTGGCACATAGCCTGCGGGTATGGTAGCTGTGATGTAGGGGGGGTCGCCTTCCTATAGACTGGCGATGCTTCTCTAGCAAAGGATCGCAAGAATGACAATCAAGTTTGGCACTGATGGCTGGAGAGGCATTATAGCTGACGATTTCACCTTCGATAATGTGCGCTACTGCGCCCAGAGCGTATCGGAGTACTTTTGTGACAAGGGACTTGCCCAAGGAGGGCTGGTCGTCGGCTATGATACCCGCTTCGCTTCGGAATACTTTGCTGCTGCGGCCAGCGAAGTGGTGGCGGGCAATGGAATCAAAGTGTACCTATGTCCCAGGGCTTCACCCACACCGGTGATAAGCTATGGCATCATACATCTGAAAGCTGCCGGAGGGATCATCATCACTGCCAGCCATAACGCTGCTCAGTGGAATGGTTTCAAGGTTAAGACCAAGTACGGGAGTAGCGCCCCAACCGAGGTGGTGGCCGATGTGGAGTCCCGCCTGCCTCAAATCATGGCCCAAAACAGAGTCAAGCGTTTGTCATTGGATCAGGGGCTATCACAAGGGATCATTGAGTACTCTGATTTGGATCCCGCTTATCTCCGACATCTAGGTCAGCTTGCTGATCTTGAAAGCATACGGCAGGCTGGCTTGAAAGTGGCAGTGGACTCCATGTTTGGGGCGGGAGCTGGTTATTTCAAGAAGATCCTCGAGAATGGCAGAACTGAGGTAGTCGAGATCAATGGAGAGCGTAATCCCCTCTTCCCAGGAATTCAACCTGAGCCGATCGCCCGCCATCTGTCAAAGCTTTCTGTGTTGGTTATGGAAAGCAGGGCCAGTTTAGGGCTCGCCACAGATGGTGATGCCGACCGCATTGGAATTGTGGATGAGCGCGGGACGGTGTTGACTCCTTTACAGATTTTCGCGCTGATGGCCCTTTATTTGCTGGAGGCGCGAGGAGAACGCGGCGCTATCGTTAAGACGCTCACCACGAGCAGCATGATGTACAAGCTAGGCCAACTTTACGGCGTGCCGGTGTACGAGACACCGGTGGGCTTCAAGTACGTGGCTCCCAAGATGATGGCCGAGAATGCTCTAATCGGGGGGGAGGAAAGCAGCGGTTTTGGGTTTCGGGGCCACTTGCCTGAGCGCGATGGCATACTTGCTGGTATCTACATGCTGGACTTCATCAATAGGCTGAAGAAGACGCCGTCGCAACTTATTGACTACCTGTATAGCAAAGTTGGCCCACACCACTACGAGCGTCTCGACCTGGAATTTCCGGCAGCAGAACGAGAGAAGATCCTGGAGCGTCTGGTCAGTAGAATGCCCTCCACTATTGCTCGGAGTGAGGTCACCAGGATCAATACCGTAGATGGCTACCACTTCACCTTGGCGGATGGTTCATGGCTGTTGATCCGCCTCTCGGGGACGGAACCAATCCTCCGCATCTACGCCGAGGCCAGCACTTTGGAAAGGGCGAAAACACTCATCGCAGAGGGAAGGAAGATATTGGGAGTGTAACGGGGTGAGCAATCTCGACGATCCACAGACTTACCAGCGGCTCGATCCTTCCGGAATGCGCTATCATCTCCATGCCTTGCCCGGGCAGTGCCGGCAAGCGTGGCAAGATGCACTGCGATTCGAACTGCCTCAGCACTACAGCCAGGTGGACAGGGCTATTATCCTGGGGATGGGTGGCTCTGCCATCGGAGGCGAGCTGCTGCGTAGCCTAACCGCTCTGGAAAACAGATTGCCTGTTTCGGTGCACCGAAGTTATGGCCGGCCTCCCTTTCTTGATGAGAAGACTCTGCTTATTGTATCAAGCTACTCTGGGAACACTGAAGAGACCATCTCCGCCTTTGTCGAATCCCTGCCGATCGCTGCCAAGAAGCTGGTGCTCACCGGAGGAGGCCAACTCAGAACGCTAGCGGCCAAAGAAGGAGTTCCCATCTTTGTCATAGATTACCATGCACCGCCCCGGGCTGCCTTTGCCCACAGTTTTGTTCCCCTGCTGGGTATTTTCCAGAGACTTGGGCTTGTGGAGGACAAGTCAGCTGATTTCGAGGAGGCCATCCATGTCCTGAACGAACTGGCGGCCCAACTGAGCGAAAGCACGCCCTTGGCCTCTAACCCGGCCAAACAGTTGGCCACCAGGCTTTCAGGAAAGCTGGCGGTAATCTACGGAGCTGGAATACTGTCGGAGGTGGCCCAGCGCTGGAAGACGCAGCTTAATGAGAATGGCAAGGCCTGGGCTTTCTACGAGCTTTTTCCTGAGCTGAATCATAATGCCATAGTAGGTTATCAGTTCCCTTTAGAGGTGAAGGATAACATCCAGGTGGTCTTGCTCCATTCGTCGCGGCTGCACGCACGCCTTTCGCGGCGTTACCGTTTTACTATGGAAATCATGACAAAGGCCGGAATCGGACACGACATGATAGAGGCAACAGGCGATAGCCCCTTGGCTCAGATGCTGGGCCTCATCCTTTTTGGGGATTATGTCAGCTTCTATCTGGCCATGCTCAATGGCGTTGACCCCACCCCGGTAGCTTCAATAGATTATCTGAAAAAGCGTCTTGCCGGGCTTTAGATTTCTTTCTGCTTTAGAGACCAGGATCGTATCTAGCCACAAAATACGGAGGTGACTCATGCCTTACCAGAGGATTCTGGTGGAGAAAGCCAACTACATAGCTACCCTGACCCTGAACAGGCCCGAGAAGCATAATGCCCTGGATATGCTGTTCTTCCGGGAGTTTGGCCAGTGCATGGACGAGATTAAAAGCGATGACGACATCAGGGTGATCATCATTACCGGAGCAGGGCGCTCTTTCTGTTCCGGGGTAGATTTTGCCGACTTGGCCCAGGCAATGGCGGACCCAGCTCGCGTGGCTGAAGGCTTGGCGGATCTTAGCCAGCCTTTCGGGCCACTCCAGACTCTCCCCAGATCCCTGCGCACCTGCTATAAGCCTGTCATTGCAGCTATAAATGGTTTTACCTCTGGTATGGGGCTCGCCTTGGCGTGTCTCTGTGACTACCGCATTGCCTCGGAACGAGCCACCTTCGCACCAGGCTTTATCAATCTGGGCATAGCAGGCGAACTGGGGCTTACCTATCTTCTGCCACGCATCACAGGCTTGCCTGTCGCCTTGAAGTTTCTGACCGCAGGGGAGACCAAAGACTCCAGTTGGGCGGAAAGGTCTGGGCTGGTGGAGCAAGTAGTGCCTCCTCAGATCCTGATCGAGGCCGCACACGCATTAGGAGGGAAGCTGGCGCAAATGCCCCCCCTAGCCCTGGGAATGGTAAAACAGTTGCTCTACCAGGGCCTGGAGACCAGCTTCGATTTTCAATTGCGATTCGAGTTCCAGGCCGCGTCACGCCTGATACAGACTGAGGATTTCCAGGAGGGGATGCGCGCCGCTCTTGAGAAGAGGCCTCCGGTTTTCAAAGGAAGGTAGGTCACTCAATCTCAGCTACCCTGGCTCAACTACAGCACACGGAAGGCACGTAATGGCGGGACGCTTCATCACGTCCGGGTAGCCGAGCGGCCGCATATCCGGTATCCAGGTTCGCGCTTTCAGGTTGGCCTATTACTTCTACGCTTGTGGCACTACTGATGTGCAGTGAGCACAGCGCCGTGCCTCAATAGGAATCTCGCTCAGGCATTCGGGGCACTTTCGGGTCGTCGGGTCTGCCGGCGGCTGCTTGCGGGAGCGAGCAATCATACGGTTTATTGGCACCACTACAAAGAAGAATAACGCTGCGGCCACCAGGATGAAGGCAATAAGCGCATTGATGAAGTCACCGTACTTGAAGACGCTCTTGTTGAGCGTGACGGTCAGGTTCGAGAAATCTGGCTCTCCAGCGATGGCAGCTATGAGAGGTGTTAGTATATCTGCGACTAAAGCGGTTATCACTGCCCCAAAGGCGATGCCGATGACCACCGCAACGGCCAGGTCTACCACGTTCCCCCGCAGCAGGAACTGCCTAAACTCCTTGATCAGCTTCATTCTAGCCTCCTTTCATACTGAATTTTCGTCCTCTCTAGCGGACGCACCAGCCTGGCACGATGTTTCGCCAACAACCTCGGCAGGTTTGCTAGGAAGATTGAGGTTCCATTGGCAAACTATGACACTCGATCAGGAATTCTGACTGGAGTCTTTCCACGAAATCACAGAGCTTTTCCAAGATTACTCCGCTTTCTCCTCGCTGCCCAGATCAAGAACCCGGCAAGTAAGGTGGCCATCCCAATCATCCCCCACTGGGAGAGGGCAGGAACTCTAGTGATTTGTGGGCTGGCGTTGCCAAAGTTGTTATGGAGGGATTCGCGAGGCCCGCTGTCGCTGGCCACCAGTGTTATCGGGCCTATCAGAGTCGGGGTGGTCGCTACCCAGCCCGGTGGCACGTCTTCCCTGACGTAGAAGACGTAGGTCCCGGGTTGTACGTCTTGTAGATTGAAGCAAAAGCTTCCCTCAAGGCCGTTCTCGCCCGACTCCAGGGGATTCGTGTCATCCGGAGGGGTGTAGATGAACTTCCCTTCATAGTAGACTTCTGCCTTGGTTTGTTGGTCAGGCCCTAGAAGGGTCACAGCAACTCCATTGATACCTGGCTCAGTTTCACTGTCATGAATACCATCCCTGTTGAGATCGTTAAACTTCATACCACAGATATGGAAAGAGAAGGAGCCTTCTTCCGGGTTTGCCACAGCTATTTGATGCACGAGCTTGTTTGATTTGGAGAAGGCACGAGTCGTTGCTCTTCTTGTCCAGGATACTTGTTCGAAAACATGGCCCGTGTTGATGTCTGCATCGTAAGGGTCATAGCTGTTGTGTAGCGGCCACCAGTACGGCATCTGGATAGGCCCCGGAGACTTCGAATAGTAGAGGTTCATCCTTTGAGCTTCTGGAATCGTATTTATGTTCGGCACGGGAATACTCGTAGGCTCGTATTCCGTAGCTCTGAAGAAGAACCATATCCGGCTATCCCCGACCAAACCACCGCATAGGGCAGTAATGGTCAGTTTCAGAACTTCCCCGGGTCTTAGAATCTTGAGGCTATTATCAAATTGTGACGTATCGGTGTAGACATCAAGAGTGCCACTCGGTTTTCCCAGGGCCCAAGTATACATATCGATGGGACTGGTGACAGAATAGGGTGCGTAGATCTCCGGGGTATTCACGCCGGTAACAGTACCAATAACCCTGGGAACCGGATCAGCTTCATTAGCGTATATTTCCCATGAAGCATTCAAGGCAATAAGAGTGCGGCTCGGGTTCAAATTTGCCGCCGCAAATGTTATGAACTGAATGGTGGACGCCACATCGTTAATGTCTGATGAGGCAGTGTTCTGGAAGGTGACCACAACTTCCTGGCTGCTGCCCACCTCAATAATATTGTCCGTTTCTACCGAAACCGCACTGCTAGGCGCAGCATAAGCGATTGAGGCAAGGTTCAACAGAAGGATCGCAACCAGCACTGACGGTATGATCGTTCTCTTGATTAAGCCATTGAGCAGCGGTTTTCTTGACATCTTGACCTCCTTCGGAGGCCTTTTACTCGCGGTCCTATACCTCGATGTAAGCAAACCCCTGGTGTCGGTAGTCCTCCTGGTGTGATGGCCTCCTTGGCTGGCATTCTATAATGCTGATCACCTGGTTGTCAATCACGCCTTGAGCCTCTCTTACGAAACGAACCCAGGCAGCCAACAGGCTGCCTGGGTTTTCGACGGTTTGATCCGGGCCTTTAAGCCTTAACTCTTGGTGGCTTGATTTAGCTTTTTCATCAGGCGCGACTTGTGACGAGCGGCCTTGTTACGGTGGATGACGCCTTTCTTGGCCGCCTTATCCAGGGCACTCACTGCAGCAGTGACGGCCTCACGAGCGGCAACCGCCTCTTTCTCATCGATGAGACTGTCCGCCTTGGCCGTGCATGTTTTAACAAAAGTGCGCACCGATTTATTACGCAACCGTCTTCTTTCCACATTAGCTAGTTTTGCCAAAGCACCTCCTAATCATCCTGGAAACCTCTAGTGCCGACTTCCGGTCGATTTTCAATTCTAGCCTGTTCAGACGTTTGAAGCAAATCGCCATATGAACAACCCAGTAGCCCCGGAAACTATACTGGCAAAGCGCAGAGCTCGCCTTCCACAAGCCCACCTTGTTGACTAACCTGTTCCCGCCCCTCGCATCACGCTGGTCACCCCGCTGACTCCCTCCAGCTTGGACAGCAGCCGGGATAACTGGCTGATGCTTCTTATCTCCAGAGTCAGAAAGACCGAACTGGTGTCGCTATCATGGGCAGTCGAAGTCACCGAGGCTATGTTTATTCCCTCTTCAGCTACCAAAGTACTGATGTCCCGCAGCAGCCCCACCCTGTTAAAGGCATCGATACGAATCACCACCGGGTATAGCCGGTCGACCCTTCCCCAATCGACAGAGACCAGCCTCTCCTTTTCAGTTACCCGTGCCATGTTAGGGCAGTTCTGGCGGTGGACGCTCACCCCCTTGCTACGGGTGATATAACCGATGATCTCGTCCCCTGGCAAGGGGTGGCAACACCGTGCTAGCTGAGTGAGAAGGTCACCCGTCCCCAGAACCTTGATGCCCATGGGCGCTGAAGGTTTGGTGGCAATATCCGTGATTACCTTGGGTTGCTCTGCCTGCGCGGCAATCTTCAGGACAATCTGATTGGGGTTGATCTCTCCACAGCCGATGGCAGCGTGGAAGTCGTCGACGTCCCTATAATTGAACAGGCGTGCAATCTCCTCGCGGTTGCCCAAGCTTATTCCCAACCGCCGCATTTCCTTCTCCAGAATCTCTTTGCCTTTCTCGATGTTCTCAGACCGGGCCTGCTTTCTGAACCATTGGCGGATCCTCTCTCGTGCGTGCGAAGTATTGACATATCCCAGGTTGAAATTGAGCCAGTCTCGGCTAGGCCCCTTGCGCCCCTTGGCAGCAATGATTTCCACTGTGTCACCGTTGTGGAGCCGATAAGTAAGAGGCACCAGCTTGCCATTGACCTTTGCTCCGATACAGCGATGGCCCAAGTCGGTGTGGATCATATAGGCAAAGTCCAGCGCCGTAGACCCAGTGGGCAAATCTTTTATCTCTCCCTTTGGCGTATACACAAAGACCTGGTCTCGGAGAATGTCCGTCTTCACCGACTCCAGAAACTCGCGGGTACCGGCGAGTTCTCTATGCCACTCAAGAAGCTGGCGCAATCCTGAGATCCTCTGCTCGAACAGATCCTGTTTGACTCCCTCCTTGTAGCACCAGTGGGCAGCGACCCCATATTCGGCGGCGTAGTGCATCTCATGGGTGCGAACCTGGACCTCAATCGGCCCACCAAGACACATCACAGTGGTGTGAAGCGACCGATAGCCGTTTCGCTTCGGCGTGGCAATGTAGTCATTGAATTCGCTACTGATGGGATGCCACAAGCTATGAACAATGCCCAGCGCATGGTAGCAATCCTCAACCCTGTCCACAATGACCCGTACAGCCAGGATGTCATGTATATCACTCAGATCCTTCCCCAGGGCACTGTACCTCTGCATCTTCCGGTACAGGCTGAAGATGCCCTTCGACCTCCCCGAGACCACGGCTTTCAGTCCTGCCTTTTCCAGCTCTGGCGTGAGCGTTGCAATAACGTGGCTAATCACTTTTTCGTGGTCGACCTCGTATCTCACTAGCAGTTGCTTCGTCCGCTGATATTTCAAAGGTTCCAAGTAAGAGAAGGACAAATCCTCAAGCTGTGACCTTAGCTTCACGATGCCCAGGCGATGGGCTAGAGGACTGTAGACCTCCAGCGTTTCTCTGGCGACGGCCCGCTGTTTTGCCGGAGGAAGGGCATCCAGGGTGCGCAAATTATGCAGTCGGTCCGCCAGCTTGATGAAGACCACCCTCAAGTCCTCCGCCATGGCTACCAGCATTTTTCTCAGGCTCTCGGCCTGGAGGTCCTTCTCGCTGGGCTTTTCGATCACTTGAGAAGATACATGGGTCAGTTTGGTGACCCCGTCCACCAGTTTGCTTATTTCGGGACCGAAGATATCTTCAATGCGGGACAGGGGTACGGCACAGTCCTCCGGAACATCGTGAAGGAGAGCGGCAGCCAGAGAGTTGGCATCCAGCCTGAGGTCAGTCAGAATAGAGGCAGCCTCGAGGGGATGCTGTAGATACGGCTCTCCAGACTGCCTCGTCTGTCCTTGATGAGCCTCCAGGGCAAACTGGTAGGCTTCCTCAACCAGGGCCAGCTTCTCCTTAGAAAGGTAGTCCCCAGCCTTTTCCAAAAGCTGTGTGATCTCCATCTCTGCTTCGAGTATATCTCCTGTAACGCAGTGGGTCAAGGTGAATCTGTGCGAGGTAGCGTAACATATTGTGTGTAAAAAGAGGGGGGCGTATCCTTCTAGAGATATAGAGAAAAAGATATCTTAGAAAGGAGGACGCCCCATGGTACAGGTCAAAGACCTGACCCAACTCAAGTTAGAGGATTTGTGGCGGGAGGTCAAGGATGAGGAGGATTGGTGGGGGGATTTTGAGCAGGAGACC
>VGOE01000012.1 GCA_016876035.1 Chloroflexota bacterium | reverse complement strand
AGTGTTGATCGGATCATCTATGGCATTACCAATCACCTTAACTCAACCTGGAAGGAGAAGCCTATCCCTCAATTTACACACTTCTCTTGACACTACCCCCCTCTCCCGGGAGGAATTGTCGCTGGTGCACTCAATAAAACACATCTCGCAAATCGAGAAGGTGGCCCAGTCGGGTGGGGGATGGCTTGACGCTGATACGGTGATGTCGCCGGCTTCCTACAAGGTAGCCCTATATGCTGTCGGTGGGGTCCTCAATGCGGTCGATGCAGTGATGGAGAGGAAGATAGATAGTGCCTTCGCCCTGGTGAGGCCGCCGGGGCACCACGCCACAAGGACGAGGGCAATGGGATTCTGCCTGTTCAATAACATTGCCATTGCTGCCAGGCAAAGCATGAGGAAATATGACCTTGACCGAGTCCTCATTGTTGACTTCGACGTTCATCATGGCAACGGAACGCAAGATGCCTTCTATGATGACCCTGCGGTGCTCTACTTCTCCACCCATCTGTACCCCTTCTATCCCGGCACAGGCCGTATGGATGAGGTGGGGGTGGGGAAGGGAATAGGCACCACTGCTAATGTGCCGCTGCCGGCCTGGTGCGGCGATGAGGAATACATGCAGGTATTTCAACAGATCCTTGTTCCCTTGGCCCACCGTTTTCAGCCCCAGCTTATTCTGGTGTCAGCTGGGTACGACGCCCACTGGTTAGATCCTATCGGATCCATGCAATTGAGCGTCAGCGGCTTTGCTCAAATGGTGCAATTACTACAAAAGCTGGCTCTGAAGCTATGCCAAGGACGGCTGGTATTTACCTTGGAAGGAGGCTACCATCTCCCGGCGCTGGCTCGCTCCGTAAAGGCGACCTTGGAGGTGCTGTTGGGGGAGGTTGAAGTTGATGATCCCTTGGGCAAGCCGTTACAGGGCAGGAAAGCACCAGCAGTGGAGACCATTATCCAAGAGGTAAAGACGCTGCACAAGCTGGGATAGCGCTGGGCAACTCAGGTGTGGGCTGCGATCCCTTAAGAGTCACCTTCTCCCTGCCGAGGCAAGGCGTCTCACATTTTCTCAGGCGCATTCATGCCCATGAGATGTAGGGTGCGAGCGAAGGCAATCCTTGATGCCTCCACCAGCTTGAGACGTGCCCCTGTCAAGTCCTTGTCATCTGAGACAACCCGACATTGCTTATAGAAACCATGAAAGGCTGTGGCTAGCCCTTGAGCATAGTAAGGGAGATGATGAGGCTCAAGAGTCTGAGCAACTACCTCTACCACCTCTGGTAGTTCGAGCATTTTTCGAATAAGGTCCAGCTCGGCTTGGGTGACAAGCAAGCTAACGTCTCCCTGGCTGTAATCTATGTTTTTCTCCTGTGCCAGGCGAAGGATACTGGAAATGCGCGCGTGGGCGTACTGGATATAGTAGACGGGGTTGTCAGCCGATTGTCTCTTAGCTAGTTCAAGGTCAAAGTCCATCTGGCTATCTGCCGCACGAGAAAGGAAAAAGAAGCGGCACGCATCTGCTCCCACCTCTTGTACCAACTCCCGAAGGGTGATGATCTCTCCGCTACGCTTGGATATCCGGATTTCCACATTTCCCCGCTTCAGGGTAACCATCTGGGTGATGATGACTTTAAGCCTGTTGGGATCGATGCCCAACGCCTTTATCACAGCCTTCATGCGAGAGACGTGGCCCTGGTGATCAGCCCCCCAGATGTTGACCACTTCATCGAACTTGCGCTGCACGAATTTGTTGTAGTGGTAGGCAATGTCAGAGGCAAAATAAGTAGGAGTGCCGTTACTACGCACCAGGACGTTGTCTTTGTCCTCGCCCATCTCAGAGGAAGCAAACCACACCGCCCCCTCTTTTTCAGCTATGTAACCTGCGTCTCGCAACAAGGACATCGCCCTTTCGTACTGGCTGCCGCTGTAGAGGCTCCGCTCACTGAACCAGACGTCGAAACGTACCCCTGGCATCTCGAGGTCTGACCTGATAGCGTCCAGAACCTTCCTCAGTCCCACTTTTCCCACTTCAGCCACCGCTTGTTCCTCGGGTACCCTGAGAAAGGCATCTCCTTGTTCGGCTATGATCTCCTTAGCTAGTTCTACTACGTAGTCACCGTGGTAGCCATCCGGAGGGATTTCATCTGGCAGGCCAAAGGCCTGCCGATAACGCGCATAAAGGGAGCGGTAGAAGGCTTCCATTTGGGTACCGGCATCGTTAACGTAGTACTCCTTCTCTACTGCACACCCGGCAGCACTAAGCAAATTGGCGAGGGTGTCTCCCAGTATAGCGCCTCTACCGTGTCCCACATGCAGTGGGCCAGTAGGGTTAACACTGACGAATTCCAGTTGTACTTTCAGTCCATCACTCAGATCGATATTGCCCCAATCTTCACCACTGGTGAGAATAGTCTCCACCTGCTGTGCCAGCCAATCGTTTCTCAGCGTGAAGTTGATAAACCCCGGCGGTGCTACCTCGATCTTCTGAACCTCTGGAATAGGGGTGATTACCTTGACCACCTTATCCGCGATGTCCAGGGGATTGAGTCCAGCACTTCGGCCCAGTTTCAGTGGGAGACTGCAAGCATAATCGGCGTGGGTTGCACTGGGGGGATGTTCCACTGCAATCTCAGGCAGATCAACCTGAGGTAACCAACCTCTGTGCTGCGCCTCCATGGCAGCCTGTCGCAGAAGGTGAATGATTCTATACTTGAGCATGTTTTCTGGCTTCATTTCTCTCTTATCTCCATGTCATTCTACCGGGTACAATCAATGCGGTGAGCATCAGGGGGTGCTATTGTGACCTGCAGAGCCTGTGCTACGTGAGATGGGAGTAGTGAGGTGTTATCAATGACTGTTCTCGCTTTCATCAACCCTCTAGTGCAGAGACTGCGATAACTCTAGGACCGACGTGCACTCCCACCGCTGGAGCCACCGTAGAAATATAGATACGCTCTCTGGGGAATAGGACACCGAGGCGGTCGGCTAACACTTCAGCTTCGTCAGGCGTAGTAGCATGCTCCACAGCCAATTCTCTCACGCTAGGGAGGCTTCTGACAAAATCGAACAACCGATCAATTGCCTTGGCACGACTTCGCTCTCTGCCAAAGGGATGCACCTCGCCATCCTTGACACCAACAATGGGATTCACTCTCAGGACCGACCCCAATAGGGCCTGCGCTCTGCCAATGCGGCCCCCCTTACGCAGATACTCCAAGGTATCGAAGCACATACGCACATGCGACCTGAGCACAGCCTTCCTTGCCAGGTCTGCCACCCGATCCAGGCTTGCCCCTGTCTGGGCTTCCCTGGCAGCGGTGATAACCACCAGACCTTCTCCCATAGCCCCAGACTGAGAATCAATAAGCTCGATCCGGCACTTCCCTCTCCTTTTCATCTGTTCCTGGGCTTGCAGGGCTACCTCATAGGTGGCTGTCAACTTAGAGGAGACATGGATCGAAAGGATTTCATCAGTTTCTTCGGCCAACCTATCGTACACCTCGGCTATCTCCCCCGGAGAGGGCGTGCTGCTGACAGGAAGTCTTCGATTGCTCGTAAGCTTGCGGTAGAATTCCTCAGTGCTCAGGTCTACTCCGTCCCGATAGACTTCATCGTCAAAGCGCACATAGAAAGGAACTATGGTAATAGCCAGCTCCTCAGCCAACTTTGGGGGAATGTCGGCAACGCTGTCGGTCACTACTCTTATCACGATGGCCCCTGAGTCCTACTCCACGGAGGCGATGTAGTGGTAATGTGGCTGTCCGCCGTAGATCACCTCCACCTCCACACCGGAATACTCGCGGCGAATCCTTTCTGCCATCCCTTCAGCTTCGCGGCGTCTGGCCTTCCAATTATAGTAAAGGGTGACTATCTGGCCCCTCTCTATGTCTAAACCCGCCAATGCCTGCCACAGGACTTCATCTGGCCTATTGCCGACCGAGACCAGTTTCCCGTCGGCGAACCCCATGGCCTGCCTTCGCCGTATCTTCACTTTGCCAATATTGGCAGAGCGTACTGCCCTGGTGACTTCTACTGTCCTCACTGCCGAACCTGCCTCCTTCATCATAGAAGCATTCGTTCTCAGGTCAGCATCATAGTCGAAGGCGAGAAGGGCAGCTACTCCTTGAGGAATAGTTGTTGTAGGCACCACCTTCACCTTTTTCCGGGTCAACCCTGAGACCTGCCTGGCAGCCGGAATAATGTTCTTGTTGTTGGGCAGGATGATTACCTTATCCTGTGGTACCGATTCTACCGCCTCCAGCAATTCACCGGTACTGGGATTCATCGTCTGCC
The DNA here is from genome assembly GCA_016876035.1 of Chloroflexota bacterium. Taxonomy (GTDB): domain Bacteria; phylum Chloroflexota; class Dehalococcoidia; order UBA2247; family RBG-13-53-26; genus VGOE01. Next base: position 41,698 of record VGOE01000012.1, on the reverse strand, counting down.
CGCCCGGAACAATGGCGCTGACTCTTAGGCTTTGGAACACCCGAGCCAGACCTTCCCCCGAAACCACAGCTACAGTAGCAATATTGGTCAGTGGTACCTCGGCCTCGATCATCTGGGCAAAGTCTTTGAACTGATCATCCATGTTCTGCACCTTTATCTGGTGCAGAGTGCCCAGGGAGTTGGCGTAGCCGAGGACCTTCCCAGGGTCAAAGGTGTGGATATGAACGTGAACCATCTCCTCATCGCCTACTACTATGAGGCATTGGCCTTTGTCGGCCAGCCTCTCTCTGATCCTGTCCCGGTCCAACGCCTTGTGTCCTCGCAACAGAAACTCGATGCAATACCCATAAGGCGTCTCCTCCTCGAAAGCAGAGGTTGGGATTTTGGAAGCCACCGGCATGTTGCTGGAGACTACCTGGGGACGGCGATGCTGCATCTTTTGCCTCTCTCCCTTGAGGCATTGCAAGGCACCCTCCAATACAACGTACAGCCCTTGCCCCCCGGCATCAACCACCCCCGCCTGCCGCAGGATTGGGAGGAGAGCAGGGGTATTGGCCACGGATTCTCTGGCGGCACTCACAGCGCTTTCCATGATAGAAATCAGGCTATCACTCTGGGCACTGGCCATCTGGGCAGCAATGGAGGCGTCCCTGGCCACAGTCAGTATTGTTCCTTCTACGGGATGGCTTAGTGCTTTGTGCGCTGCCGCTGCTCCCTTCACCAGGGCAGCCGCAAAGTCAGGGCCGCTGAATGATTCTCTGCCTTCCAATGCTTGGGCCAAACCGCGGAAGATTTGCGACAGAATCACCCCGCTATTCCCCCGGGCTCCCATCAAAGCGCCCTTGGCCATAGCCTGAGCCACTGCTGAGGCATTGCTATCAGGGGCACGATAAGCTTCCTCTGTGGTAGACCGCATGGTCAGCAGCATGTTGGTGCCACAATCGCCATCCGGCACAGGGAAGACATTCAGCGCATTGATATCTGGTGCACTTTTCTCCAGCCACAAGGTGGCTGCGGCAAACATCTCTCTTAACTCTCGGCCATTGTACGTTACTGCGCTCTTGCCTTGCCTCCCGGAATGCCCTTGCATCTTTCCGTCTCTCCGTGTATTATTATGGTCGTAGTTTGGCGGTAAAGGTAATCTTTGTCATACAAGCAGTAGAATTATGGCTAAATGTGATATTTGTGGCAAGGCATCTCAGTTTGGGCACAACGTAAGCCATTCCAAACGTCGTACCAGACGACAGTGGTTGCCGAATATCCATACCGCTACAGTAAGTGTTGGCGGGAAGTATAGGCGGCTTAGAGTTTGCACCAGGTGCCTCCGCACTCAGCATAAACTGGCACACTAGCTTACCTCTAAGGAACGAAGACTCTTCCTGAGCTTTTGCAGTGCCTTCTTGATACTTTCTTCGGAGCGGAATACGGCGGCTCCAGCCACCAATACTCTGGCTCCTGCATTCACCACCTTCGGGGCAACGTCAGCGTTGATCCCGCCGTCAACTTCAAGTTCAGCAGTCAAACCCCTGCCATCAAGAATCTTCCGCAGCCGGGCTATCTTGCCCACCACTTCCTCAAGGAAGGGCTGCCCACCAAAGCCGGGGTTGACGGTCATCACCAGCACCAAATCAACCAAAGGTAAAATCTCGTCCACCATTACCAGTGACGTGGCTGGATTAAGGGCCACCCCAGCTTTAACATGGCATTCTTTGATCTTCTGCACCGCCCGATGCAGATGCGGACAAGCTTCAGCGTGGACAGTTATTATGTCTGCGCCAGCTTCGGCAAAATCGGAGATATGGGCCAGGGGGTTCTGTATCATCAGGTGGACATCAAGAGGCAACTTGGTCCAGGAACGTACCGTCTTAACTACCGGGGCACCGATGGTAATGTTGGGCACAAAGCACCCGTCCATGACATCGACATGGATGTAATCAGCCCCGGCGGCACTAACCTCAGCCACCTGCTCCCCAAGACGGCTGAAATCGGCGGAGAGAATGGAAGGTGCCAGCTTAATCTTCTTCTTTGTCTTCAACAATCCTCCGTGCGGTGGCCAGTTGCGCCTCCACTTGCTGCGGAGCGGTGCCCCCGGAGACGTTCCTGGCCTTGATAGATGAATCCAGCGTAATCTTGTAGACGTCTTCCTCGAAGAGAGGAGAATAGCTCTTGTATCGGCTAATGTCCACCTGGTGCAAGTTCTTGCCCTGTTCAATGGCGTAAGCTACGAGCTTAGCTACGACGGCATGGGCCTGGCGGAAGGGAAGGCCCTTCTTCACCAGGTAATCGGCGACATCGGTAGCCAGGATGTAACCTTCCTCGGCGGCCTGCCGCGTGTGCGCCGAATTGATCTTGAGCGTCTTCACCATCCCAGCAAGTACTTCCAGTGTAGAAAGAAGAGTGTCTACGGTATCAAACAGCCCTTCTTTGTCCTCCTGTAAGTCCCTGTTGTAGGACAAGGGCAAAGCTTTCATCACCGTCAGCATGCCCAGGAGATTACCATAGACCCGCCCCACCTTGCCACGGGCCAGTTCAGCCACGTCTGGATTTTTCTTCTGAGGCATGATGCTGGAGCTGGTGGCGTAGGCCTCATCAATGTCAATAAAGCCAAATTCCGCCGATGACCATAGCACAAGCTCCTCTGCCAGGCGTGACAGGTGCATCATAGTGATGCTGGCTGCCGCTTCGTATTCGATGACGAAGTCTCTGTCAGAGACGGCATCAATGCTGTTCCTGCTTATCTGGCTGAAGCCCAGCTCCCGGGCAAGGAAGTCACGATCAATGGGGTAAGGCATGCCAGCCAGCGCTCCGCTGCCCAGAGGCAGAACATCAGTGCGCTTGAGACAATCCCTGAATCTGGATATGTCTCGCTCCAGCATCTCGAAGTACGCCAGAAGATGATGGGCCATCAGGACTGGCTGGGCCCGTTGCAGATGAGTGTAGCCTGGCATGACTGTGCTCTTATTGGCTTCGGCTACGGCCAGTAGGGCACGCTGAAGCTCTTTCAGCCCGCGAATCGTTTCGGCGATGGCCTCTCTGGTGTACAGGCGCATGTCCAGGGCAACCTGGTCATTCCTGGAGCGGGCGGTATGTAGCTTGCCCGCAATGTCGCCTATCTTCTCGGTCAGGCGGGCCTCGATATTCATGTGGATGTCTTCCAGTGCGGTGTCAAAGCGGAATGTCCCCTGCTCGATCTGCTCTCTGAGAGAGACCAGCCCCATGACGATAAGCTCTGCCTCTTTTTCTGCGATGATGCCTTGCCTGGCCAGCATCTTCGCATGAGCGATGCTGCCAGCGATGTCCTGCTTATAGAGGCGCTGGTCGAAGGGAATAGAAGCCGTATACTGTTTCACCAAGTCATCGGCATCTTTATGGAAGCGACTTCGTAAACTCATTTGCCTATTTGCCTTCATGAGGACATATGATAAGCGCCCCGAGATACTGCCTTGTATTGAGATCCTGGTCTTGGGATCTGCCGTAGAGCCAGATCATCAGCCACCCAACTTGCACAGCGTATCATACATCCAGGGCCAGTCGGGGGCAAGCTTGAGCGCCTTACCCAGCTTTCTCTCAGCCCGGCGGTATTCTCCTCGGTCTCGATAGGCTACCGCCTGCTCAAGACATTTCCTCGCCTCTTCAGGTTGTGGCTTTTTGCCCAGCCCCTGCTTCATCTGACGACTCTCCCGCTGTGCATGGTAGCGAAGCCTCTGGTCACGGCTAAGCTGAAACACAGCCCCGAAAGCCTCTGATGCCTTCTCTCTTTCACCAAGATACATATAAGCTTCTCCCAGGATGAGGTAGGCTTCAGGATAATTAGGCTTCAGTCTAAGCGCTTCCTTGGCTTCGGCAATGGCCATCTCCAGCGATTCACTGATTCTGAAGCTGCCATCAAGCCGGCGGGTGACTGCCAACAAAGGCACCGCTGCGTAGGCCCGCCCTAGCTCGAAGTGGAGCAGGGGATTGCCAGGCTCAAGCTCAATAGCCTGCTTCAAGTGCCACACCGCCAGCCCGAGGTTGAACGCCTTGTCGCGGCGGCGACAGCGCAACGCTTCCATGTAGTGTTTCTCTGCTTCGCTGATCTGTCGTCGAAAGAAGCCCATAAACTATCTCAGCCGATCAGGAGGCTTGCTCCTCTGAGGTATCCTCAGGCTGTACCTGTGCCTGCACCTTGGCCGACAAGCCCCAGATCTGGATGAAACCTGGAGAAGCGCTCTGATCAAAAAGGTCGCCCTGGTCGTAGGTGGCCAGCTCATGCCGATAAAGGGAGAAAGGCGACTTCCGCCCCACCACCCTGCACCCGCCTTTGTGCAGCTTCAAACGGACTGACCCGCTGACATGGCGCTGTGAGCTTCGCACATAGGCATCCAGGTCCTGACGCAGGGAGCTAAACCACAGCCCGTTGTAGACCAGGTCCGCATATTCGCTAGACACTTTCTGCTTAAACTTCAACTGATCCTTAGACAGGGTCATGGCTTCCAGGGCCTGATGCGCCACCAGCAAGACAGTAGCCGCAGGCGCCTCGTAAATCTCTCTCGATTTTATACCCACTAACCTGTCCTCAATGTGGTCAACCCTCCCCACTCCGTGCGTTCCAGCCGCTTCGTTCAGCTTCCTAACAAGGCTGACTCCATCCATTGGTTGCCCATCAAGGCTAATGGGAATCCCTTTTTCGAAGCCAATTTCGATATATGACGGCTGGTCAGGAGCGTTTTCAGGGGACTTTGTCCAGGCGAATACGTCCTCTGGCGGTTCCACCCAGGGGTCCTCCAGAACACCGCACTCGATGCTCCTCCCCCACAGGTTCTCATCAATGGAGTAAGGGCTGCTGACGGTGATCGGTATGGGGATGTCATGCTTTTGGGCGTAGGCAATGGTCTCCTCCCGTGTCATGCCCCACTCCCGGGCCGGGGCGATGACCTTCAGGCGTGGAGACAAGGCAGCCGCAGTCACCTCAAACCTTACCTGATCGTTACCTTTCCCGGTGCAGCCGTGAGCCACAGCAGATGCCCCTTCGTCCCGGGCAACATCCACCTGTAGCTTGGCTATCAACGGGCGTGATAGAGCCGTGGCCAGGGAGTAGGAACCCTGGTACACGGCGTTCGCCTGAAGAGCAGGAAAAACAAACTGATTGACGAAAGTCTCCCTGGCGTCCACCACCAGCGCTTTCACTGCCCCTACCTTCAGCGCCTTTTGGCGCGTGGCAACCAGATCGCGATCGCCACCTACGTCAATGGTGAGAGCGATAACCTCCATGTGGTATTTTTCTTTGATCCACCGGATAGCTACCGAGGTATCCAGACCACCACTGTAAGCCAGCACCACCTTCTCTGTCATGTAACACTCCTAAATGATTATATTCATCCCGGCGCCCAAAGTTCTGACTGCCAAAGGCCGTCCTCCGCTGCCCCAGATATCGGGCGTCATGCCATTATCCTTCACGATCAGAACTTTCTTTTCGCCACCAGAATCAGTATACCAGAAAGAGCACCCTGCTTGAATGCGGTATAGCGGCGAGCTGTCGTGGTTGGTCACTGGGATGCTCCCTATCGGGCAAGAGTAATGCCTGGCTGCCAGCTAGGAAAAGCTGGCAAGAGCCTCCTGTAGTATTTCTTTCGCCTGATCAACCTCTGCCTCGCTGATGATAAGTGGAGGCATGAACCGCAAAGCATTGGGCTTTACGCCGTTAACCAGCAAGCCCCTCTCCTGACACGCGCTCACTAAGCTGTCCGCAATCTCCCGGTTGAATTCCATAGCCCACAGAAGCCCCCGACCCCGCACCTCAACGATGAAGTCGAACTTCGACTTCATCTCTTCGAGTTTGCTGGCCAAGTATTGTCCCACCTGCCGAACCTTAGCCGACACGTCGTTCTCAAGAATGAACTTCAGCGTAGCGAGAGCGGCAGCAGAGGCTAGGGGATTACCGCCATAGGTAGAACCATGTTCTCCAAGCTCGAAAACGGCTGACTTATTCGTGGCCAAGACAGCACCAATAGGCACTCCACCACCCAACCCCTTGGCTAAGGTCATGATGTCAGGCTCAATACCGGACTGCTGGTAGGCGAAAAGCGTCCCCGTCCGTCCTATCCCGGTCTGGATTTCGTCCAGGATAAGGAGAAGCCCCTTCTGATCGCACCATGCCCGCACTTTCTTCAGGTAATCCTCAGCGGGAACAATGACTCCTCCCTCCCCCTGTATCGGTTCCACCATTACGGCACACGTCTGGCTGGTGGTAGCCTTCTCTATGGCCTCAATGCTGCTGTATTCCACATTGACGAATCCGGAGGGTAGGGGAATGTAGGGTTGCTGAAACTTGCGCTGGCCCGTAGCCGCCACCATAGCCAGGGTGCGACCGTGAAAGGAATTGAAGGTGGTGATAACCTCGAAGGCCCCTTTCCGGTGGAGCTTGCCATATTTGCGAGCCAGCTTTACCGCTCCCTCGTTGGCTTCAGTACCGCTGTTGCAGAGGAATACCTTATCAAAGCAGCTATTCTCCACGAGCAGTTGTGCCAGGCGGATCTGTGGCACTGTGTAAAATTGGTTTGAGGTGTGGATCAAGGTATTAGCCTGGTCAGCCAGGGCTTGGGCTACCACGGGATGGCAGTGACCTAAGCTATTCACCGCCCAGCCAGCCGTAAAGTCAAGGTACTCTTTGCCGGTATCATCCCACACCCTTGCCCCTTGTCCGCGAACCAGGGTGACCGGCAAACGCTTCACCACCTGAAAGTAATACTTCTTTTCCAGTTCTTGCCAGTTAGTCATGACTACCTCTTCAAACACTCTAAACAATCAGGCAACGGTGGTGCCATCGCCCGTGCCCTCTATTTCCCTGAGCAAGGCATGGGGCAGTCTGCCATCGATAATCCGGGTCACGGGAACAGTTGTAAGCGCCCGCAGGCAGGCTTCTATCTTAGGTATCATTCCCCCCGAAGCCACACCAGTGGTGATGAGGCCTTTCGCCTGCTCTGAAGAAAGATGCCGAATCAACTGCCCAGCGCCATCATGAATACCAGCGACATCGGTAAGGAAGATCAGCTTCTCGGCAGCGAGAGCGGCGGCTATCTCGCCGGCGACGGTATCGCCATTGAGATTGAGCATGAACTTGTTCTCCTGAGTCCTGGGAGACGATTGAAGGCCGAGCGGGGCGATTACGGGGATGAACCCCGCCTCAAGCAGAGCTCCCAGCAATGCTTTTTTGACCTTAACTACTTCCCCGACGTATCCCATTTCAGCATTCCTGATTTCGGCTTCAAAAAGCGCACCGTCTATACCGGTCAGGCCAACAGCCTGTCCGCCCAGAGCCTCGATACTGGCTACCAACTCCTTATTCACTAACCCTGCCAGAATGGCAACCACCACCTCCAGCGTCTTGGCGTCCGTCACCCTCGTGCCTCTGACAAAAGTGAAAGGTATGTCCAGGAGTTTAAGCCACTCCGAAACGACATTGCCACCGCCATGAATAACCACCAACCGCTTTCCCCTCTGCTGGAGGGTCACCAAGTCCTCGAGTGTGGTATCGTGGCTGCCCAGCGTGCTTCCGCCTAGCTTAACAACGATGGCTTTTCCCATACCTTACGGCCTGATTAACCTTTCTTTTGAATTGAAGTTTAAGAATAGCAAAAGTGCGGACTAATATCAAAACACACTCTGCCCCCCAAAAAAGTTGAGGGCAGTCAGACCAATGAAGCTATTGATTTCGTGTCTTAATCTTGGTAGTATAATTCTAGAAGAAGTAAATGGGCGATGAAGCTCGCCCAGGCGATAGTTGCCTAAACCGCTCTTAAGGAGCTAATAGCTTCTACAAAGGGAGGTGATGGTCTCTTTCTTCTTTGCCTCTTTTCAACAGTGGTTAAGGGCGAACGAAAAAACCGAATGATTATGGTAGCCCTTCCAATTCAACAAGAGCAAAGGAGGTGCCCAATGAAGCAAGGCGAAAAGACCTATTATCAGAGCCTATACAAGCTGGCAGCGACATTGAACTCAGCTCGTTCCCCTCAGCGAATTGTTCAATCTATTGTTGAGGACGTGGCAAAGGCTATGGACGCGAAAGGCTGTTCACTGCTGCTGCTCACGCCAGACAAAAAGGTGCTGCTTCGTACCGCGTCCTACGGGTTAAGTGATTGGTACGTCAGAAAAGGTCCGGTATCGGCCGACAAAAGCATGGCCGAAACGCTTCAGGGCAAACCGGTGGCTGTCTTCGATGCTACAACAGATGATAGGGTTCAGTATCGAAAGCAGGTCAAGCAGGAGGGTATAGCTTCCATTCTGAGTGTAGCGGTCAAACTGAGAGAAGAGGTGGTCGGTGTTATGCGAGTTTACACTTCTGAGCCCCGTCACTTTACTGATGCTGATATTGATTTTGCCACTGCGGCGGCCAGCTTCGGTGCCATTGCCTTGGAAAGTGCCAGGTTTTACGAAACCCTTCAGAAAGACTATGAGACCTTTGTGGAGGAGATGCTGCAATGGCGTGCTGATTTGGGTTATGAGTGGATGATTGAGGAATCTGGCGTTCCTGCAAAAGAACCGGGACCTCTCATACCCCCCGGAGGATAATATAACGAGACGGGTTCAGGCATTTGCTCCGTGTTTCTGGTTGAGGTATTGGGGACGCTTATTTGGTGGTAAGGGTTCAACCGACAGAAGTGCGGCTGCTTGTTAGCCTTAATATTAATCAGTGACCTGAGCGAGTAACCGTCTATAGCGATGAGGCTCGCTTGGCTGGCTTAAACGCATAGTCGAAATGCCCTGAACTTAGCAGGGCTGATAGCTTCTACCCAAATGTGGAAATATTGGAGTAGAAGCTTATTAATTTATATGGATCGTGAACGGAACAATATACAGCGCGGTGGATACAATGTGCGTTATCTTACCTATCCTCTGCGCCAGCAGATAGCAGAGTACATAAAGAGTTGCCAATTGGAAGACGGTGGCTTCTTCTTTGCCCGCGTGCCGCCTTCAAGTGCCAGGGACACCTACTTCGCTGTCAAGAGCCTTCACATAATTGGTGAAGAGCCCCGGCATACTTCGGCTATCGTGGATTACTTTCTCCATCGGGCGAAGAATAGTTCACTGTATAGTCTGGGTGAGATCTTTGCTGCCGTTGAGGTCATGAATGACCTTGGTCAGAAAATGGTCCCTAGCCTGAAGGATCACGCTCAGAGGGTAAGGTATCTTCAGAATAAGGCAGGGGGCTTTGGCGCTGTCGATAACATAGACGTAGAAGTGCCTTCGGAACTGGAAGATACCTATCGCGCCGTAAGAACCCTGAAGACTCTTGGCACTGATCTTGATGAACAGAAAGTCATCTCTTTTGTTTCCAGTCTGCTAAACCAGGATGGAGGATACGGCAGAGAAGGACACTCGACTTTGGCCTCAACTTTCTATGCTACAGAAATCCACAAGGTATTGGGGATAGAGATTCCCAGGCTTACCAGCACCAGAGATTACCTGAGGGATAGAGAGAACAGGTGGCAGGCGAACTTCGCCAAGGGGCAGGTAGACTTCATTGAAAACCTGTTTTGGCTCATTAAGGGCCTGGCCAACGCGGGTGAGAAGTCGAACGTCCCTGAAAGGATTACGAGGTTTGTTATGGCGTGCCAAAGGGCGAACGGTGGCTTTGCACGTACCACAATCATGGGAATTCCCACTCTGGAATATACCTTTTATGCAGTTGCCATCCTATATGATATTAATATCAGAGGATAACGAAGATATTTCAAGAACCATTATCCCTGTGATAGCAGTACCCCCGGCGTGCTATAATAGTCTGCGGCTAAAGAAATTCGAAAATGCCTGATAAACATCACGACAAGCTGTTGAAACTACGTCCCCACCATATATGCTGCATGCCATTTCTTAGCTTTGACAGCGATAATCTGAACCGCAAATTCCTTCAGGTTTTAACGGAAGTAAAGCAAAAACTAATGTCTGACCTTGATCTAGCTGTGACCGTCATCGAGGGTGTGGACGATGTCTGCCGGGCCTGTCCTTCCTGTATTGAAGGCCAATGCGATAGCCCGCACATCAAGGAGGAGATGGTCAGGAGAGTAGATGATTTCCTACTCGGTGATTTGGAGAAGTCCTACGGAGAGACTTTGAAGGTCAGCCAATGGCGGTCTGTGATCGCTGACAAATGGCCTTATCGCCTGTGCCGCATGTGCCGGTGGAGAGCCTATTGCGGCCTTTAGGTGACGTAGGCGCTGTTAATGGTCACATACTCCTCTGATAGGTCGCAACCCCAAGCAGTCGCCGATTCTCTGCCCAAGTTGAGGCACACCCTGATCTGAACCTCAGCCTCGCTGAGCATCTTCCTCGCCTCCGCCTGGTCAAAAGGCACGGGGCACCCCGCTCTCAGAAGACACAACTCCTTTAGGTACAGCTCAACCTGCGACGGGTCTATCTCAGCCCCACTTCGACCCAGGGCAGCCATGATCCGGCCCCAGTTGGGATCACTCCCGTGCAGTGCGGCCTTTACCAGGGGAGAGCTGGTTATGGTACGGGCAGCGAGGCGAGCCTCCCTCAGAGTAACAGCCCCTTCAACCTTGACTTCGAAAAGCTTGGTCGCCCCCTCTCCATCACGGGCGATGCACTTGGCCAGATAGAGGCAGACCTGGCCAAGTGCATCCTGAAACAATGCCGCCTCGGGTGTACCAGCCCGGAGCGGCTCATTGCCGGCCAGCCCGCTGGCGAGCAACAATACCGTGTCATTGGTGCTGGTATCACCGTCAACCGAAATCATATTGAACGAATCATCCACAGCCTGTCGCAAGGCGGCTCGTGCCAGCGCAGCATCCAAAGCGACGTTAGCGGTAATAAATGATAGCAGAGTAGCCATGTCGGGGTGAATCATCCCCGCCCCCTTGGCCACACCCCCAATGGTGACGTCCTTTCCGCCAATTCTAACGCTGACAGCTATTTCTTTGGGAAAAGTATCAGTGGTCATGATTGCCTTCGCTAGTTGGTGTCCTCCTTCGCGGGAGAGAGCGATCGCCTCAATTCCACTGCGGATGCGTTCCATAGCTAAAGGCACACCGATCACGCCGGTGCTGGCCACCAGCACTGCCTGCGGCGGTATTCCCAGCTTCCTGGCAGCCAGGTCAGCCATCTCAGCGCAGTCAGCCAGTCCCTGGCGTCCGGTGCAAGCATTGGCACAGCCTGAATTGACTACTACTGCCTGTGCTATGCCGGCGGTTAAACTGTCTTGTGACAGGAGGACGGGAGCCGCTTTGACCTTGTTGGTGGTAAAGACGCCCGCTGCGACGCACGGAACCTCTGAGTAAAGGATAGCCAGATCTAAAGCACCATTTCCCCGGGTCTTGATCCCACAATAATGAGCACCGGCCAGGAAACCCTCTGGTGAGGTGACCGTTCCATCGGGAATAGGCGTGCATCTGGACATCCCTGGCTTCATAGGCAGTGCAAATTATATGTCAGCGCTGCTTGTGTTGACAAGGTGCTACCCGGCCGGGCGGGCTTGCAGTGTTTGTGTTACGAATGATATAATTCGGTTATGGTTTGAGGAAAAGGTAGTGCAGGTAGCGTTTGTCCACACTTCTGGTTGTTGTCTCATTTCTGGTATTTCCTCTTTTCCCCTTTTCCTCTCCCTGGTCGATGCGTTGTCTTTCATTTAGCCATACCCTGATCATATCCGGGGGATGGCCAGTCTTCGCCTTTCGACCATCCATGAGCGGAGACCGTGTGCAGTGGCAAAGTACGGATAGTGATCTAGGGGGTGTTTACAAAGCGAGGCTCGAACTGCTATTCGAGGCAAGATCATACAAGGAGGTGATCTATGGTGGCAGAGATAATAAGTGGTACTAAGGTTGCTGAAGAGATCCGTGCTGAGTTGGCCCAGAAGGTAAAGGAGCTCAGAAAGAAGGGAATAACCCCGGGGCTGGCCATGGTGCGGGTAGGGGAGGCCCCAGCCTCAGTGTCCTATGTATCTGGTAAGACCAAGGCCAGCGAGGAACTGGGAATCTACTCCGAGACAACAGTATATCCCGAAAACACGACAGAGAAGCAACTCTTGGCCAAAGTACAGGAGTTGAACAAGGACCCCAAGTTCCATGGCATCCTGGTGCAGCTCCCCTTGCCAAAGCACATCAATGCTGACAATGTCCTGGATGCTATCGATCCTAAGAAAGACGTGGATGGCTTCCATCCGGTCAACGTCGGGAAACTGCTCATAGGTAATCCCTATTTCATGCCTTGCACGCCACACGGTGTCCAGGAGCTACTGGTTCGCAGCGGGAACAGCCCTGAAGGGAAGCACGTGGTGGTCTGCGGGCGGAGCAACATAGTGGGCAAGCCGGTGATGGCTATCCTGATGCAAAAACAGAAGGGGGCCAACGCCACCGTAACTGTGGTGCATACGGGAACGAAGAATATGGCCTCCATTGTCAGACTGGGAGATATCGTAATCGCTGCCATGGGCGCTCCCAGGGTGATAACGGCGGACATGATCAAAGAAGGGGCCGTGGTGATTGACGTTGGGGTAAACCGTATTCCCGACCCCACCAAGAAAGCCGGATTCAGGCTGGTGGGGGATGTAGACTTTGATGCCGCCAGTCAGAAGGCGAAAGCCATCACACCAGTACCAGGAGGTGTCGGCCCCATGACCGTTACCATGCTGATGGCTAACACGGTCAGGGCAGCAGAGATGCAGGCAAAATAGTAACTTAGCAGAGAGACCTATCTGGAGGGGGTGGTGGTAAATACCAACGTGGTATGTGGCATGATGCCATAGAAAAATACTAGAAGATGAATTAAGGAGGTGTTTGTGGCATACGATGCAACAAAGATGGCAGACTGGCAAATCGCAGAAGTGGCAGAAGAGAAGATGCCAACTCCCGGGGAATGGCAGCAAAAACTGGGGCTGCAAAAGGGTGAGGTCATTCCCTACGGGAGGATAGGTAAGCTCGATTTCCTGAAAATCATCGAGCGCCTCAAGAGCAGGCCTGACGGCAAGTATATCGATGTCACGGCTATCACCCCCACGCCACTGGGTGAGGGCAAAACAACCAGCTTGCTGGGTCTGGTGGAAGGCCTGGGCAAGCGCAAGCAAAATGTGCTCGGTTGTATTCGCCAGCCTTCGGGCGGCCCAACGATGAACATCAAAGGCACCGCTGCTGGCGGTGGTAACGCGCTGCTCATCCCCATGACTGAGTTCTCCATGGGCCTCACCGGTGACATTAATGACCTCATGAACGCCCATAACCTGGCTATGGTGGCTCTTACCTCCAGGATGATGCACGAGCGCAACTACGATGACGAGCAACTGCAACGGCTTACCAAGATGCGCCGCCTGGATGTTGATCCCACCAGGGTGGAGTTCGGCTGGATAATGGATTTCTGTGCCCAGAGTCTGCGCAATATCATCATCGGCCTTGGCGGTCGCATGGATGGTTACACCATGCAGTCGAAGTTCGGCATCGCGGTAAGCTCTGAGATCATGGCCATGCTGGCCATTGTCAGAGACCTGAAGGACCTGCGGGAAAGAATGGACAAAATTACCCTGGCCTATGATAAGAAGGGCAAACCAGTTACCACCGGTGACCTGGAGGTGGGTGGCGCCATGACTGCTTTCATGCGCAACGCCATCAACCCCACCCTGTGCAGTACGGTGGAGTATCAGCCCGTTTTGGTGCATGCCGGGCCCTTCGCCAATATTGCCGTGGGCCAAAACTCAATCATAGCCGACCGCCTGGCTCTAAAGATGGCTGACTTTGTTGTCACCGAGAGCGGCTTCGCGGCCGATATCGGCTTTGAGAAGTTCTGGAATGTCAAGTGCCGTCTGAGCGGCCTCAAACCGCATGTAGCCGTACTGGTGGCCACCATCAGGGCTTTGAAGATGCATGGTGGTGGGCCAAAGGTGGTCGCTGGCCTGCCTTTGCCCGACGCCTACACGAAGGAAGACCTGAAGACCCTGGAGAAGGGTCTCGGCAACATGTTGCACCATATCAATACCATTAAGACCGCGGGTATCAACCCGGTGGTATGCATCAACTCTTTCCACACTGACACTCCAGCGGAGATCGCCATGGTGCGCAAGGCCGCCGAGGCGGCCGGAGCGCGTTGTGCTTTCTCGTCCCACTGGGCCAATGGCGGCGATGGCGCGTTGGAGCTAGCTGATACCGTCATGGAAGCCTGCAAGGACAAGAATGACTTCAAGCTCCTTTATCCCAATGAGATGAAGCTACGGGACAGAGTGGAGAAGATTGCCAAGACAGTCTACGGAGCCGATGGCGTCGCTTGGTCACCAGAGGCCGAGGAGAAGGCCAAGGTGTTTGAGAAAGATGCCATGTATGATGAGTACACGACGATGATGGTGAAGACGCACCTGAGCTTGACCCATCAGCCTGACCGCAAGGGTGTGCCCCAGGGCTGGACCCTTCCCATCCGTGATGTTTTGCTATTCTCCGGTGCTAAGTTCCTTTGCCCCATGGCCGGCACCATCAGCCTGAGCCTGATGCCCGGGACCAGCTCCGACCCGGCATTCAGGAAAATCGATATAGACGTGGAGACAGGGAAGGTGCGGGGACTGTTCTAGTCCCTGTGCTGCGGCCTCGAGGCCTGGGGTTGTGGTGAAGAAAGGGCTGTGTTGTTCAACATTAGGGGTAGTCGGAAGACTACCCCTAATGAGTTTGTAATGCCAGGGCTCACAAATAGTTGCCTTATGCTCATTGAAAGTCTATATTGACAGCCTAAAGCAGGGAGGGATCATTTCGGGTGAGCGAGTAGAATGCCTGACGTCAGTCACCCTAACCCCCCAATGAGTTTGGGCTGTCCGATGGCCGCGTGCAGTAGCGAGATGAGAACCAGCGACTTCGACTACCATCTTCCGTCCGAGCTTATCGCTCAGACGCCAGTGGAGCCGCGAGACCATTCCCGCCTGATGGTTCTGCACCGCGACACTGGCTCTATTGAACATCGCCACTTCTTTGAGATCGCCGATTTCCTCAATCCAGGCGACGTGCTCGTGCTTAACGAGAGCCGGGTCATCCCCGCCCGGTTACGGGGGTGGAGGGATGGTAGTGGAAAAGCCGAAATCCTGCTTCTCCGCCGTCTGGAACCCTGTCTATGGGAAGCTCTGGTGCGGCCTTCAAGGAGCATCGGGGTGGGCGACAAGATAAGGATCGCCGCTAAAGGGCAGAGAGCCGTGGCAGGCTCCACACCAACCAGTGTCGATATTGAGGTGCTGGAGAGGGGAGAGCAGTCCCTAAGGACTATCCGCTTCGATGATGAAGCCATGCTGGAGGAGCTGGGGGAAGCCCCCCTGCCTCCTTATATTCATGCTCCCTTGGAGGATCCAGAGCGCTACCAAACGGTGTACGCCAGGGTAAGCGGGAGTGTAGCGGCACCCACTGCTGGCCTACACTTCACGCCGCGGCTTCTTCAGCAGATAGAAAACAAGGGGGTCAGGCTCGCCTTTGTTGCCCTGCATGTGGGACTGGACTCCTTCCGTCCTGTCCGGGTGGAAGACCCGGGGCAGCACCACCTGCACAGCGAATATGGAGAGATAGGCGTCGAAGCAGCCACTGAAATTGCCACAGCCACAGCCAGAGGCAGCCGCATTATCTGCGTAGGGACGACGGCTGTCAGGTTAGTCGAGCAGGCCGCTCTGGCAAGCGGCGCATCTGGAATATTGAAGCCTTTTCGGGGTTGGGTGGACCTCTTCATCCTGCCGGGACACAGGTTTCGCCTGGTAGATTGCCTGATAACCAACTTTCACCTTCCCCGCTCGACGTTGCTGATGCTGGTATCCGCCTTTGCCAGCAAGGAGCTTATCGACTGTGCCTACCAGGAAGCCATCAGGCAGCGATACCGCTTCTACAGCTTCGGTGATTGCATGCTGATTCTTTGAGGGGGATACCTGGAGGTTAAGCTGCGAACTTGAGGGTTGAAGACATGTGCACCGCTTCTCCATCTTCTGAAGGGTATGCTTCTGCCTCCGTCTGTGCCATTGGTTCAGGTCTCTCTGAAAAAGTCGAATTCGGTCAGCTGTACGAGGAGCTGATGTGGTCGGGGGCAAAAACGGATCGCCGATGTTCAGTTCGAGTCACGACCAGCCGTCCCCGTGGGAATTGGTCTTGCCGCCTGAGCTTTTCCAGATGGATCAGGAATTAGCTGTGGTTGATAGGATACTGGATGATGAGCGGTTCTTCGCCCCTTTCGGGGAGGGGTTCTAAACCCGAGTGGGCAGGCCGACCGTTCCCACAGCCACCTAGCTCAGGATGATGTACCTCAAGCCTCGTTACGAACTGGGATGCGAGGCGCTGTTGAGAGAGGTGAAGGACAGTTTCACCTGGAGACGCGTCTGCTGCCGCTCGCTTGAAGACAGGGTGCCTGATAGCATCATCCTCATCGGAAATCTCAATATGCACTAAACGGCGGACAAGCTCAGCCTCTTGTAATGAAAAGGCCTAATACTCATAAGAACAGGACTAACACAGTACAGGTGCTCAGCCGAGTTTTCATAAAGTCCTAAGAAGCCTCTCTAGTCTCTCCGGATCGCTGGATCTAATCGTGGCTTCTTCTCGAGTGATTTTACCTTTCTTCACCAGGCTTGCCAATGCTTGATCCATAGTCTGCATGTTACTCCTGTTGTCGCCGAGCTGCATGTAGCTTGGGATTTCATAGGTTCTGCTCTCACGTATAAGAGTCCTAATAGCAGGGTTGGCTATCACAATCTCAAATGCAGCTATTCTGCCTTTGCCCTCAGCACGCGGTACGAGAATCTGGGACAATATTGCCAGTATTGCTTGTGATAGTTGTAGTCTAATCTGGGTTTGTTGATAGGGTGGAAATACATCAATCATACGGTCAAGGGTCTGTGGCGCATCGAAAGTGTGCAACGTGCTCATGACTAAGTGCCCAGTCTCAGCCGCCGTAATCGCCGTAGCGATGGTGTCCAAGTCTCGCATCTCACCAATAACAATAACATCGGGGTCATGGCGAAGGGAATGGACTAACGCTGAAGAAAAAGATCTAGTGTCGTCTCCAAGTTCTCGCTGAGCAATGAGGGACTTGACGTGAGGGTGCTGATATTCAATGGGGTCTTCAATCGAAATCACATTACACTCTCTATTCTCATTGAGATGACGAATCATGGCAGCCATAGTAGTAGACTTTCCAACCCCCGTGGGACCAGTTACCAGAATTAGCCCCTTCGGCTGGAGAATAAGCTCCTTGCAAATCTCGGGTAGCTCCAGTTCGTCAATGGTCGGGACTTGAAGAGGCACCATGCGGCAAGCAATACTTATTGTCTTTCTTTGCCATAACACGCTAACCCGGAATCGGGCTACCCCCTCGAGGGTGTATGCGAAATCTAATTCCTTATCTCTGGAGAAAGCGTCTCGCTGTTCTTGGGTGGTAATTTGCTCAAACAGTCTTTCAGCTTCATGGTTTGTAATCTGCGGCAAATCGTTCTGTGGTGTGAGCTTATCATCTATACGCAACACAGGACAACTACCCACTCTCAAATGCAGGTCCGAAGCCCTCTTGCCCATTGCTAACCTAAGCAGTTGGTCAATTTCCATAGCCCTGCCTGTAAGCTTGTCAGTTTCCTTTAGTCGCCTCGGTTACCTAGAAAGAGATTAGTGGCCAAAGTGCAGCGTTCATGGTGGGCAAACACGTCTAACACAGAAAAGGCCTATCTTCATTCAGTCTCTCATTGATCCCCAGTCTTCTCTGAACGAAATACGCATTTCCATTATGGCGCACTGCGCAGACACTATAACACGCTGGCTCTGAAAACGCAATGGCACTAAGACTGGGCCCGCTTCCAAGGATCGTGATTGCGAAGAAGCAGCAGGGTGTGTTGCACTCATCACCCCCAATTCGTTCTTTACAAAGGGGAGGATTGACCTAAGTGGGTTCTGGTGGTGGGGGCGGCCACCGGATTGATGGGCCAACCCCACCCTAGAAGTCTTCACTACACCTTGCGATTGCTTCCCATGGCGCGGGTGAGTACCTCCTTCTGCTTTTTATAACCAGAGAGAGTACTCGCTCCGGCTAACTATTTCCACACCTTTTCATTTGTACCTCGACAGGCGTTGTGGCGATGCTTAGGCCACCACGGGGTGATGCGACATTGCTAGACTCATCAGCAAGACATATAATGGCTGCTAGTGCAGTGTCCTAGTAATAACCATACGGTATGTGATTCTGTGCTTGACACAGAATCCGCTTCACAAACCTTCTGGATTTCTGCCCTCACAGAAATGGCATGGTCAGCTTTATTGTTAAGCCCTTTCGAAGGCACTAGCGATACTCTTGAGCACATCAAAAAGGTAGTACGGCCCGCGATTTTTTCTGAAGCTGGCTTTCTAAACTAGGGAAACCATGTTAAGGGGGTTATGATGGCAGACGGGAGCTTCGATGCTGTAATCATAGGAGGGGGAACCAAGGCCCTGTTTCTGGCCATGTACCTGGCCAGGTACGGCGGCATGAGCGTGGGCATATTCGAGAGGAGGCACGAAATCGGTGGCTGCCTGGCCACCGAGGAGACTTCAGCGCCAGGGTTTCGTGGTAACACCCACGCCAACATAATCTTGCCCTGGTACTACGCGCCGCTATGGCGCGATTTCCCTGAGTTCTGGGAGTACGGTGCTCAGATCGACCAGTACACCTGCGCCAATGGCGGCATCTTCAAGAAGAATGAGACCTGCCTGGGCATATACAGCGAGAAACATGACCCGACTCAAGAGCGCACTGCCAAAGAGATTGCCCGGTTCTCGGAGCGGGATGCTGAGAAATGGCTCAAACTGTGGCAATTATGGCTAAGCGATGAGTTCCAACGGGTGCAGTTCGATACCATCTTCAATCCGGCGGAAGACCGCATGACCGCCGAGGTGATGAACAGGCAAATGGAGCTGCTGCCGAAGCTGGTGGAGGCCGACTTCGTGCCGGATGGGCTGATTATGGCAGCCAGCCACCTCCGTGCAGCACAGGACACCTGGGAAAGCCGGGAAGTGCAATACTGCCTGGTGAGGACGGCTCTGACAGGGGCATATGATGTCTCCGACCCGGGGGTTGGGGCTACCACCATGGGTCAGGCAGCAACCATGCCGACCATGTCGTTCACCAAAGGAGGGACTCACCAGGTGGCTCATGCTGCCCACCAGGTCCTGGTGCAGAACGGGTGCCAGTTTTTCACCCATGCCGAGGTGAAGAAGGTCATCATAGAGAATGGCACCGCCACCGGCATCCAGCTTACGGATGGCAGTCAGGTCAGGGCCAGGAAGCTGGTGGTCAGCACCTTGAGCCCATACCAGCTCTGCTTCGATTTGATAGGCAGAGAGCACCTGGACCATAACCTGGCGCGCCGTGTGGAGCAACTGGAAAGCCGCTTTGGCTGTATCATGTGGTATTCGTTTGCGCTCCACGAAGCTCCCAAATACAAGGCGGCTGCCTTTAATCCTGATATAAATGAGACGTTCTGGCTGGGGCTGGCTGAAGATAATGATCCGATGCATGTTGCCAGAGAGTGCCACTACAGCAGGTTAGGCGTCTGGCCTCCTCTAGAGGACTACTGCCCGGTGGTCTGGTGCAATAGCCTGGTTGACCCAGCCTACGCGCCTCCAGGAAAACATGTCGCCCAATGCGAGCAACTGGGGCCACCCGCCAGCGCCCACACAGAAAAGGAATGGATGGAGATAAAGAAGCGGTACGCTGAGGAGATCGTTGGCCTCTGGCAAAAGCATGCTCCCAACATGAACTGGGATAACATCATGGGCGTGGATACCAACACTCCATACGATAACCTGAGAATGAAGAACCTGGCGCCTCACGGGGGTATAGCCCTGGGTGACCGGATAGCGTACCAGGTGGACGCCAACAGGCCCACCCCAGAACTGGCTAACCACAGGACTCCGATACAGAATCTTTATGCCACAGGGGCGGGATGGCACCTGGGGTCGAGCGCCAGTTCCTCCGAGTCGTACAACTGTTACAAGATCATTGCCAAAGACATGGGCCTGGGCAAACCGTGGGAGGAAAAGGGGAAAGAGGATCCCGATTCCCTGGTTGCAATACAGCGAAATTTGAATAAGAGATTACGTGAGTCCTTCAGGGCTAAAAGTTAAGAGCCCTGGTGCTATTGTGGGTGCATGTGATAGTCATGCAAAGTGAGGGAGGCGCTGGCGGCCGGTAGCTTGATATCACCTCTAAGCCCATATCATCCATGATATGTTGTATGTTCTCCATACAATCCCATCCCAGCGCGCTGAGCAGCACGAAAGCCTTTATCACCTGCTGCTTTGTGGGCTGTTGGTTTGACCCCTTGACTGACAACATCTTGTTGGCTATTCCAACCGTTCTGGCGCATCAAACCAATATGTCCTATACGCCTACCCAACCGTTCATGCCAAACTCAGGTATATGCCGAGCGACGAAGTATGTGGTGATCAATGGGTCCGAAGAGGATATATTGCCCCAACGCATGGGACGTGCAGTTAGCTAGGTCCTGGCCTCTTTGCCATGTCCAAGAGACCAAGAGTGTGCTGCCCTCACCACCGACTGGTTCTTGAAAATGTATCCATGCTGCTAGTCGGTGCGATGGCTCACGACCACAGTCTTGATGTTCACGAATTCCTTGATCCCGTAATGCGACAACTCGCGGCCGTACCCGCTATCCTTAATGCCGCCGAAGGGCAGACGGGGGTCTGACTTCACCGGGGTGTTTACAAAACAGCATCCAGCCTCAATCTCAGTTGCGGCGATCCTCTCTCCTTTTGCTATGTCCCTGGTGAAGATGGCTGCGCCGAGACCGAACCGAGAGTCGTTTGCCACCTTGATCGCTTCTTCCTCCCCCTTTACGGGGATGATCGCTGCCACTGGCCCGAACAGCTCCTCATCATAGGCTGGCATCCCTCTCTTGACATCAGTGAGCACAGTGGGAGGGTAGAAGGCACCCTTCCCCTCAGGTATCCTGCCTCCAAGCAGGCACTTAGCTCCTTTCTCGATACTATCGATCACTTGTTGGTGAAGTTTGTCCCTCAGGTCATGACGGGCCATAGGCCCTACTCTGGTTCCTTCTTGCAAGGGGTCACCAGTCTTCACAGCGGACATGCCCCTGACAAAGAGTTCCTGGAACCGTTCTTTTTGCGATTCTACTACGATGAATCGCTTGGCGGCGATACAGCTTTGGCCTGAATTGGTGAGCCTGCTTTCAACACAGGCCGCCACTGCCGTTTCAAGGTCAGCATCTTCCAGGATCAGGTAGGGGTCGGAGCCGCCCAGTTCCAGAACGGTCTTCTTGATCATTGCGCCCGCTTTGCTGGCCACTACTCTACCTGCATCTACGCTGCCCGTGAGGGTGACCGCCTTGACCAGCGGGTTCCTGATGACAGCGCCGACTTGTTTGCCGCCGATGAGCAATGTCCTGAAGATGTTTGCAGGAAAGTCCGCCTGGCGGAAGATATCCTCTATCGCCAGGGCGCAGCCGGGTACGTTTGAAGCGTGCTTCAACGCAATCGCATTACCAGCCATCAGAGCAGGGGCAGCGAATCTGAAAACCTGCCAGAAAGGGAAATTCCAGGGCATTACCGCCAGAATGACGCCAAGAGGCTGAAAGGTGACAAAGCTCCTGCCAGTCCCTGTTTCGATCATTTCCGGCCGCAAGAAATTCTCGGCCTTCTCGGCATAATAGTCACACCCCCAGGCACACTTCTCTGCCTCTGCCGTGCCGTCCGCAATTGGCTTGCCCATTTCCTCCGCCATCATCCTGGCGTATTCTCCCGATCTATCGCGCAGAATCTGCGCCACCTTCCTCATTAACCTTGCCCGCTGAGCGAAGCCCTGCTTTCGCCAGGCCAGGAAAGCCTCCTGTGATTCCTTTATGATGCTTCTGACCGCTGGCGGTGGCATCTCTTCATATTCTTTGATGGTCTCCCCCGTTGTAGGGTTTATTGATTTGATGGTCATAGTGTTTCCTCCGGCATTAACCGAGTGCTATCTATGTAGGTGGTTCTTGTTACACCAGCCATGCAGGTGACCAGCCGAGCAGCTTTACCCTCCTATAGGCGGAGGGCGGATCATTCTTCAGGTAAGCCCAGTCGTCTGGCCTTGCGGAAATGCGAGAGATCGCCCCTTTGGGGAGGAGATCAGAACAGTTGCCTACCGCCTCACGTTCAGCTTCCTGACGGCCTCTCCAAGACCGTCCAGTGTAAGGTGGAACATGGGAAAGAGCTTCCCGATGATCAAAACCGTGGGATGGTTCCAGGAATACTCCGTTTCGGGGTTAAGCCAGACACAATGAGTGAAGTGCTCCGCAATCCGTTTGAGCCATATTATCCCTGGGGTGTCGTTGCGCTGGTAGTAATAGATAGCCCCGTACTTCTCCGTTAGCTCCTGTACGGCCATCGTGGCGTCTCCCACCAAGATCACTTTGTACTCCGGCTCCAGGGTGCGCAGAAGCTGCTCAGTGCTTATTTCACCCTGTCTTTCAATATCCCGATACAGGTTATCGTATATGCAGTTATGGAAATAGAAGTATTGGAAGTCCTTGAAGTGGGACTCAGAATGGGCGGCGGAGAAAAGCTGACTGCACACCTCGGCATGGGGCACCATGGAACCACCGACATCCATCAAGAGGAGCAGTTTTACGGTGTTTCTTCTGCTCCGTGTCCAGCACAGCTCAATATCGCCAGCGTTCTTGGCTGTAGCATCAATCGTCTCTTCAAGGTCCAGTTCATCCTCAGGCCCAATTCGACTTAGTTCTCTCAGTCGTCTGAGAGCCATCTTCACTTGGCGTACATCCAGGGTCAGATCGCTCCGATAGTTCCGGAACCTCCTCTCCTGAGCGATTTGTATGGCGCCTCTACCCCTGGACTCGCCTCCGATCCTGATACCAGCGGGGTGAGAGCCAGAGTGCCCGAAAGGACTTCTGCCTCCTCTGCCAATCCAGTAATTGCCCCCATCGTGCTGCTCCGTCTGCTCGGCGAGCCGTTTTTCAAACTCGCGCAAAAGCTCATCGAAGTCCATCATATCGAACAGGGCTTTTTCCTCGTCCGTGAGGGTCATCCTATTGATGGGATCCTTCAGCCATTCCAAAATCTTCTCTGATATCTCAGCCGGGGCCTCTATTCCCTTGAAGTACTCTTGAAAAGCGACGTCGTATTGGTCGTAATAGGCCTCGCTTTTGACCAGTATCGCCCGCGCCAGATAATAGAATTCATCCAGATTGGAGATAAGGCCCCTGGATAGCGCATCCATAAGAGCCATCCATTCCGTAATGGAAACCGGTACCTTTCTTTTCTTGAGGGTATAGAAGAAATCGATGAACATACGAACCCTTCAGCTATGCTCAATACAGCATTCTGTAGGCGTCGGCTCTGCTGTTTGGGCGTCTTCTGCCCTGGTGGCGCGTCACGAAGAAGTCGTAGTCCGTTTCCTTTTTCAGCAGAGTGCCCACAAAGGGTATCTCTTTGAATATTCGATCGTGGGGTATTCCACCAGCAATAAGGGCCCGGATCCAGTCTATCAATTCAGCGGTGGAGGGCTTCTTTCGAAACTCATCGACCCCTCTGAGGACATAGAAGGCTTTCAGTGCTTCTCCTAGGAGGTTATTCTGGATATCGGGGAAATGCACCTTAACGATCTCCTCCATCCTTGCTGGGTCGGGGAATTCGATGAAGTGGAATATGCAACGCCTCAAGAAGGCATCAGGGAGCTCTTTCTCCGCATTGCTGGTTATGACTACTATGGGTCGGTGGACTGCTGTAATTGTTTCATTCGTTTCCGGAATAAAAAATGACATTTCGTCCAGCTCATTCAGAAGATCGTTGGGGAACTCCAGATCGGCCTTGTCTACTTCATCGATAAGGAGTACCACCTGCTCCGAGGAGATGAAAGCCTGTCCCAACTTGCCTAATTTTATGTAGTATCTGATGTCTGAGACATCTCTGTCACCGAAGCGGCTATCATTGAGCCTCTGAACAGTGTCGTACACATATAGACCGTCCTGGGCCTTGGTGGTTGACTTGATGTTCCAGGTGATCAGTCTCTTGCCCAGTCCGCGGGCGATGCTGTGAGCCAGCAGAGTCTTGCCTGTCCCTGGCTCTCCTCTAACCAAGAGGGGCCTCCTAAGAGCCATGGAAACATTGACTGAATTTCTCAGGGCATCATCGGCGACGTAGTCGGCGGAACCCCTGAATTGATCGAACTCGGTGTTAGCCAATCCTAAACCTCCTGCTGATTCTTGTCCCAAGAAAGTCATCATACCCAAACATGGAGACTAAATCAAACCAGGCTGTGAACCGTAGGGTTAGAGCATGTCTAGCATGGAAATGGCGGGGCTCAAGGTTGGAGCATCACTGAGATATTCTGAGAAGAAGTGCAGCGTTCCATCAGATGGTGCAGCTCATGACTCTGTCTTTTGATGAATGATCCATTTCTCTGCTGGTCCCCCGCTGCATCCCTTTATCGTGCCACCAGACCACCATCCACGGCTAACGGGTGCCCAGTAACAAAAGATGCTGCATCCGAGCAAAGCCAAACTACTGCCTGGGCAATCTCTTCTGGCGTACCCAACCGTGCCATCGGGTGCATGTCCTTGGCGATCTGCTCCATGGCCGGATAGTCGTCCATGAGTCGCTTCACCATTGGTGTATAGATGACTCCTGGACACACGGCGTTTACACGAATGCCACTCTGAGCGCATTCCAGTGCGGCTGCTTTCGTCAGGCCCACTACACCGTGTTTGCTGCTGACATAGGCCGGGTTGGGCCCTCCACCAACCAATCCGTAAACCGACGCCGTATTGACGATGGCTCCACCACCTTGCTTCAGCATCTGAAGAATCTCGTACTTCATGCAAAGCCACACGCTCTTAAGGTTGGTGTTAACGACGTGCTCCCAGTTCTCTTCAGTGCATGTGGTCATGGAAGCGACCTCCCCCTCAACTCCAGCATTGTTGAAGGCAAAGTCTATGCGTCCATAGGCCTCAACCGCTTTTGCAACCAGTGCCTGAACCTCATCTGCCTGAGTAACGTCGGTCTTGACGAAAATCGCATCGCCACCATTATCCTTGATCATCTGCACTGTCTCCTTGCCTCCATCGGTGCTGACATCAGCAACAACAACCCTTGTGCCTTCTCTGGCAAAGGCCAGCGCGGTACTGCGTCCTATTCCGGAGCTTCCGCCCGTGACCACAGCGACCTTGCCTTCTAATCTTATCGTCATTTGATACCCCCTCGACACCACCATTTATCGTGGTGATATACGACACTGAATGATATGTTGTGCGGGTAATTGTGTCACGCCCTTGCTCCACAGACGAAAACCAGCCGAGCCATGACAAATCAAGTCACTATACCTTTCGTCTCACTCCCATACTGACTGCAGCCTTTCTAGATGATAGTGGTAAACCATTTGGGCTACCCTCATGCCCGAATCTACTGCCTGGTGTGTTCCCATGAGACCGCTGGTGCTGCCGGCATCGAACCCCACGTAGAAAAGCCCGGGTATCGGAGATCTGGCTGAGGGCTTGTATTTGCCACACTGGCCCACGGTTACTCCTACCCCCACAGCTTCTCCCCCCTGGCCTGGCAATACCTGATCCCGGCTCAAAGCTGACACCTGGGCGGGGCCGGCGTATCCTTCCTTGGACTCAATGAACGGCAATATTTCAGGCAAGGCCTCAGCAATGACTTCGTCTGTCATTTTCATGAGCGATCTCACCGTTCTGTCCTCGGGAGCGGGAGAGCAATTGGTTCCGAGCACTAACAACTGCTTACCAGGAGGGCCCATTTCTGGGTCATAGTTGGTGGGAACACAAATGCTTACGGTTACGTCCTTGGGCATCTCTCCCATCACGGCGGCCCTGTAGCGTGCCAGGTCAAACCAACTATTCTCAGACCAGATCTGGTAGTAGGCATGAGGCAGCACAGGTTTACTGAGGATGTACCGGGCACCGGTGAATCCAAGGCTGGGGAGAAGACTTCTCACATAGCTGACATAACTTTTGTCAAGATGTTCTGCCCCCACCAGTTTGAGGACGGTGGGATGAATGCCAGCATTGCTGACCACGATTGGAGCCCTGAATACACTATCCGTCGTCATCACGCCACCAGCACGGCCATCCTCGATGATGATTCTCTCCACGCGGGTGCGTGTCTTGACCTCGCCTCCGTTGGCTTTCGCCACCTCGGCCATGCTTTCTACTAGTCGCCCGTAGCCACCCCTGGGATAGCCGCCGGCGGTGTTCATGAGACTTTGGAAAGCCTTTGTCACCTCGGACATCGGAACGAGGTCGATCACCCCTACGGTGAACTGGTGTGTCAGATATGCTATATAGCTGTAGAGAGGCCACGGCATAGGCTCATATTGGTCCAAGAATTCTTTGACGGTTGTCTGATCCAGGGAGTCGATCTTGTCACCAGGCATCATAGCGATATCCGCCAGCAATTTCAGAGCTGCTTCGCGTTCTGCGGAATTGAGGTTCCACTGATCGAAGATGATGTTGGGATCCGGCGGTACATAGGGATCCGTCATTCTGGTGACATTGTGAACCCACTTCCCGTCGGGCCGGCGATAGTATGTAGCTATGTCGCTCAGCACCACCTGAAGCTTTGATTCAATACCGAGCGCCTTGAAAGCCTCCATCCAGGGCCCACTTTTCACCGGAATGAAGTTCATAGGCCACATTTCTGTCTGGAATCCTTTTACTGAGACCCGCATTCCCTTACCACCAACCCTCTCGTTCTTCTCCAGTAACAGGACATTCATGCCTTTCTTGGCAAGCAGGGCAGCACAGCAGGTGCCCCCTGGCCCCCCTCCGACCACGATGACATCGTAGTTCTTCTTCATACTAGTCCTCCTCAACGTACTATGTCGCGTACCGTACGGTGCCCACACCAGACGCAGGGCAGTAAGTTACAGGATCATCTGGAGTGCAGAGGATCCAAAAGCCCCCTCTGTTGTAAGTCTTGGGCAACATCCTTTAGCTCTAGTGTCTGGAGCACTTCGCCAGTTTGCAGGCCGGTATCGACGTCCCAGTGTCTGATGCGGTAGTACTCATCTTTCATCCGTTCAAACTTGTCTCGCTCAACCACTGCACCCCTGCGGGATATCAACTCTCCCCCTTTCCCAGGCATCAGGCAGTCAGGGCTGGAAACATCGAAGCGCAGAGGTACTGTGAAGCAGCGTTCAGGAAGCGTATCGAAGTTCCTCCCTCGGTGACCTTCGCGGACTAGAATGGCCCGCTGCAAGTTGAAGATCCTCTCACCGACTCTGTAGAGGTCATCCTCTTCTATCTTCGTGCCAACAACGGCAGACAAGATCTTGCTTTCGAGCGTGGGATCCCCCACGTGATCCTCCGTGAATTCAAGGTCAGTAACCGGCCATAGGAAGTCACACAGAATAAGGCTCTCTTTGACGTACTGGCGATCCTGAATCTTCTTGGCCATCAGTGCCTTGCCTTCGTAGGTGGAGAAGTCAACAGCTAGCTCGCTTCCCCAGAACCTTCTGGCGATCGCTTGGAGCACCTCTGTGGAAACATGAGTGACTGGGACACCCTGAATTGCGGAGACTAACCATTTGGATACCACAAAAGCTACTTCGTGCAATTGCTGGATGGGCTGCCGCGGCTCCATGGCATACAGAAGTCCGGTGACAATGTAAAGCCTGGGATCGAACACGTCTGCTCCAGATTCGGAAAGGTAGCCGACTCGCATTAGTTGCTCTTTGGCAGCGGAACCAAAGGCGTCCGCTGCCTTGTCTCTGCCCTGAGCCAGAAGATCCCCGAAACCCTGACGGAGAGAGATACTTTTAACCAGGGTTTCTATGAACTCCGCGCTACCCACTCTAGATATGGGTAGACCAATATTGGCCTCGGTGAGGATTCCCGCCTCGTAGCAGTTCACCAGCCAACTGATTGTCAGGTCGAGGTCCTTCGTCTCCAGCCCATAATCATCACAAAGTTTGGTAGCATAGAACGGGACATCGCTCGGAACATCATCCCAGTCCCCATGATACCTGTCTGACCAGGGTTGGTAGAAGTAGGCTGAATGGCAAAAGAACTTTCCCTTTCTGCCGTCAGCGGCCTGGTATATTTTCCGAGGGCATCTGCCAAGGCAGCCATAACAAGGGTCTTTCTTCATCTCCGGTCCGGGTACCAACTTGAATTCTCTAAACGGATCCCTAACCCATCGATTAAGGAACTCCGCGAAACTTCTACCCGATTCACGGAAATAATCAGTGAGCTCTCGGAATCTCTCGGGGTGGGCCACGCTCACGCGTTTGCCGGCACCCCTCACCGCAATGGCCTTTAGCCTCTTGGATCCCATGACGGCTCCTAGTCCTGCCGAACCGGTGGCGTCGTTGTCGGCAGTCAAAATGGCTGTAGGAACCAGGTTCTCTCCGGCTGGGCCAATAGCTGCCACCTTGACAGATTCTTCTAGCTTACTCTTGAGGATCTCTCTCGTCTCGATAGCCCCTTTGCCCCAAAGTGACGAACCATCCTCGAGTTTCGCAGTGTTACCGTCAAGAAGCAGGTAGACCGGTTTCTCGGATTCACCCTGGACCACGATGCAGTCATACCCAGCAGACTTCATCTCAGCTCCCCAGGTGCCACCGAAGCTGCCGTAAGAGAATCGTTCCGGGCTTTTGGGTGACTTCCCGCAGACTGTCCAACGCGAGCTGCTAATTACGGGGAGCCCGCATAGGGGACCGTTGGCAAATATCAGCTTGTTTCCAGCGTCAAAGGCACCCACCTCAGGCGGGACTTCATCCCAATAAATCTTGGCAGCAATGCCTCTTCCCCCCAGAAACCTGCCAGCGTAGTCCAGCGTAGGAACCACAGTCATGTTCCCGGATGACAGATCCACTCGCAAGATTTTCCTGGCATATCCGAAGTCTGACATTCGCTCTCCCCAGTGGTGAAGTCTCTATCGCCGTAGAGAATCAGCGGTGCAAGGGCCTCGGTCAACCTAGATTTTATGCTGATAGCACACTCTTATCAAGGCTCTGGCACACTTCCCCCAGGACCTTTCTGTGCAGTACCTCGAACTCTCACCAGAGGTTTGTTGTAATCCCATTCCCACCCCCTTCAGCCCTTTTGGACTGTGACCAAGCTAGCATTCGGCAGCCTCAGGTCCAAACCTTTGGTGAGCAAGCGAAGCATCACCTGAGTTCCTGCGCTTGTACTTACCAAACATCCGCCTTCGGCGCGGCCGATTCTTGCAGCCTCAGGTTTATGTTCTTCAGTTGGTGCACCAAGGAGTCCGGCTCTTCCTTCCCCCTCTCTTCCCACGGCTTGCCCAACCCCAGATCGGCGGCGATAATCTTGTAGCAATTGTATGACTCAGCCGATCCTGCGTTTGCTCCAGGGTGCCAGGCCCCACCTGTGGCATACAGATTCTTTATCGGAGTCCTGTGGTTAGCCAGTTCCGGGATAGGCCTGTTCTCGTAACGCTGATAAGGCGCGCAATCGATAATGGCATTGCTTCCGTCCGGTGCGAAGTTCTTCATGCGCAGGTTGTCGTAGGGGCTGTTGGCATGGAAGCCAATGATATTGTCCCAGGTCATATTGGCGGCATGCTTGTGCCAAATACTGACCAACTCCTCTGCGTAGCGCTTCTTCACTTCCATCCATTCCCTTTCGGTGTGGGCAGTGGCCGGTGGGCCAAGCTGCTCATGAACGGCGATGTGCTTCCCAGGAGGCGCATAGCTCGGGTCAACCACGCTGTGGCACCAGATAACGGGGGAGTAGTCCTCCAGGGGAGGCCACTTTCCCAGCCGTCTGTAGTGACACTCCCTGGCAACATGCTCAGGATTGTTGTCCTCTGCCAGCCCCAACCAGAAGCATTGATTGATGTCTGGATTAAACTGGGCAGCTTCATACTCAGGCGCTTCACGCAGCGCAAAGCTGTAGTCCATGTAGCAGGCGAAAGTGGTTTCCAGGAGATCGATACGCCGCGCACTTCGTTCGTCCAGGTGCTCTCTGCCTATTAGATCAAAACAAAGCTGGCGCGGATTGAGGGTGCTTACTACCAGCTTTCTGGCGCTGATCTCAGTGCCATCTCTGAGTAGAATGCCCTTGGCAGTCCCGTCCTCTATGATGACCTTGTCTACATCTGTATGGGTGAAGAATTTGCACCGGCCACCCACCAGCATCTGATAGGCGGCATGAGCTATCTGGTGAGTGCCACCCCTGGCAAAACACAATGTTGGTAGTGTGGCTGTAACGCCGAGGGAGTCGGCTCCCGTTCCTGGTTCGTTCACGTCCATCACTGCTGTGACAGCAAACCTGACCACACAATACTGCATTTCCCTGCTCTGCCAAAATTCCCGCGCGGCGCGGACCTGGCTGGACGCAAGAACCATCGAGTCCATCTCAAAGCCAGCACTCACAAGTTCCCCGTACGCAACCATCTGCCTTTCCAGCACCTGGGGTGCTGCACGAAACTCTGCCGGGTTGAAGAGCATATCCATCTGAGTGCTCTGAATGGCGTCACCCTGCCACACCCTCCAGAGCTTGAGCCAACGCTCGGCATCCCTTTCTGAAAACCGGGCGATCTCTCTGGCCGTGCGTTCCTGGGTTGGGTCATGCTTGGTGCTGTAGATAGCGAGGCAGGTGCTGTTGTTCCTGAACACTGAGCCATCGCTGCAGGGATACTGATCGATCTGCGCCCCACAGCCCCAGAATTCCGGGAAATCGCGATAGATGGGAGCATAGTACCAGGGCAGGATTATGTTGGCGTGGGTATTGCTGCGAAACCCAGGGGCTGCTGTCTCGTCGGTGGCGAGGCAACCGCCCATCTCGTGCCTTCTCTCGAAAATGGCAACATCCATGCCACCGTATTTAGTGAGATACATGGCAAGAAGTAGCGCTTTGTTCCCTCCGCCAATTATTACCGCATCAAACGTGGCATCAGTCATTTGTCTCCTTTGCCAGGTCCTTGTGCCTCATGTCTGCCAGCTTCTGTGACCAGATTAGAATGTGCATGCCTTCTACCGAAATGGGTCAGCCAGGCCGCGAGGATAACGGGGGCTGGGGGGCTGTTGTCATACTCCATGACGGTTCTGTATATAGTATAACCGTTTCACTCTCACTGTGCTGTGTTCTTGGGCTCGCATTCTCGTTTGACTTGGGGTCTTGCCAGTGGTTCCGTCAAGACCCCTGACGGCGTTACTTGACTACAAGGAGATTCTGGTTATAATTTTAGACTGGGAATGAGGGTTATTGCTGGTAGTGTGAAGGGTAGAAGGCTGAAATCACCGCGGGGCTCCATACGTCCCACGACCGAGCTAGTACGCGGGGCCGTATTTTCTATCCTGCAACCAATGGTTAGCGATAGATGGCGGGCTCTGGATCTCTATGCTGGCAGTGGTGCCCTCGGCATCGAGGCTCTCAGCAGAGGCGCTAGCTGGGTGGACTTTGTTGAAAACAACCCTCGGCGTTGCGCTGTAATCAAGGAGAATCTAGCGCTGACGGGGTTCACATCGCAGGCCAAAGTCTACTGCTGCAGTGTGGACAAGGCGTTGTCTATACTTCACGAAGTCTATGACGTCGTAATGCTAGACCCTCCCTATTCTGATGTGTCCTTCGTAGACACTCTGAGGACATTGCTTGGTTCTCATCTTGTTGGAGTAGGTTCCACTATAATAGTACAATGGTCTTCTCACCAAACACTGCCACCAGAAATGGGGCGGTTCGAGCTATCTAAGGTTCGGCACTATGGGGATACTTGCCTTTCATTCTATCGACAGGAGGCCAACAATTGAGGATAGCACTTTACCCCGGCAGTTTTGACCCAGCAACCAGGGGGCACGTGGATATAGCTACCAGAGCCGCCGCCCTTTTTGATCACTTGGTTCTTGGTGTTTTTGATACTCCAGCCAAGAATCTCCTCTTTACAACTCAGGAAAGGGTGGGGATGCTGAAGGAAACGGTAGCCCATTTGCCTAATGTCAGCGTTAGAGCTTACAGTTGCCTGACTGTCGAATTCGTTAAGGAGATAGGTGCGAAATTCATCGTGCGGGGCCTGCGTATGGGGTCCGATTTTGAGCGTGAATTTGACATGGCGCTGATGAACCAGCGGTTGAACCCAGGAATAGATACTGTGTGCTTGATGTCCAATGCAGAGTACCAGTTCATTAGTTCAAGCCTGTTGAAAGAGGTGGCTGAAGGTGGTGGCGACGTTAACGTCTTCGTACCAGAATGCGTTGCCGTGGCGCTAAAGAAGAAGCTCTCCTCTCGGGCTAAAAGGAAGGTAAGAAGGTAAGGAGGTGCGTTAGATGGCCTATAAGATCACCGAGGAATGTATCAGTTGCGGAGCCTGTGAACCAGAGTGCAAGAACCTGGCTATCAAGGAAGGAGACACCATCTACGTAATTGACCCTGTTAGGTGCACCGAGTGCGTAGGTTGGTACGAAGCACCTAAGTGTGTTGAACTGTGTCCCGTAGACTGCTGTGTGCCTGACCCAAAACATAAGGAAACACGCGAGCAATTGCTGAAAAAGTGGCAAGATCAGAACCCCGGGAAGACTCCAGTAGCTACTTAAGGGCTGGGCTGGTCATATGGGAGGCGGTTGCCTCGCTTTTCCCCTGACCTATTGGTATCTATCTTGCGCCAAGGGTGGGCGAGACTCCGAGGCCGGGTTCTGGGCAGAATCCCTTGCCGACTTATGATGAAAGTCCTGGGGATGCTTCTTGCGGTAACTGGAGTTGCCCTGAACGGCGTGGCTTTTCTTTCTCCGTAGTTGTTTGCCCGCAACCAAGGTTGTATGGCATCTATCTTGCCGTCGGGGTACTTATACGTGGGACCAATAATAAGTGATCTCTAAGTCGGCATAAGATGTATCAGTTGGCCAATCAGATAAAGGAGAAAGATGGCTACCATAGGCGTGATGTCAAACATGCCTGTTCTGGGGATGACACGCCGCAGTGGGCTAAGCAGGGGTTGAGTAATCAGGTCAAGGGCAACCAAGATCGGGTGAAGGGGATTGTCGGGCCGAAGGCTGAACCATGACAGTATAGACCTGGCGATTATAGCTACAATGAGCACATAGCACAGAATATCGATAGTGCGGACAAAGTATTCCATCCCTTACTCTTGATTCAGTATCTTTGCCTTCTCATATCCTGCAATAATAGCCTGAGCTAGAAGGGCTCTTAGGCCACCCTCCTCCAATTGAAGCAAGCCCTCGGCTGTCGTACCTCCGGGTGAAGTAACCAGGTTCCGCAGCTCGGCAGGATGTTTGGCTGACTTCTGGACTAGGTGGACAGCTCCTGAAATCGTCTCCAGCACTAGGTCGTGAGCCAGCCCCCTAGGCAGGCCGATGTGTACCGAGGCATCAATGAGGGATTCTATGATCAGGAAAATATATGCTGGGCCGCTTCCGCTTACGGCGGTGGCCATGTCAATATATTTTTCGTCAGAAACGAATATTTGACTGCCCAGCGCGCTCAAGACGGAGCGCACCTTCTGTTGGTGCTCCTCTCTCACCTCGCTGGCGGTTGTCCAGACGGTGACTCCCTCTCCGATTTGAGCCGGCGTATTGGGCATGGCGCGAACTACAATCTTATGGTTCAAGCCGTGGCATAGGGTGGATATCGAAGCACCGGCAACGATGGAGAGCACTACCTGTTCCGGCTGAAGAAATCCTTTCAATTCTGCCATCACCCCACGCAGGGAAACAGGCTTGATAGCCAGAAGAACAATCTCCGCTTTCTCCGCAGCATGACGATTGTCTGAGACAACGGCTACCCCGTATTCGCGGCTCAGGTAGGAACGTCGCTCTTTGCTGACGTCACTGGCCACGACGTCACCGGTCTTGGCTACTCCCTTAGCCAGGATGGCGCGGATGATGGCCTCACCCATGTTGCCGGCACCAATGAAGGCGATTCTCACAGACATGTTACTCCTCTCTTTCGCCAAAGATGGCGCGACCAATTCTCACCATGGTGGCCCCTTCTTCCACAGCCACCTCAAAGTCATCCGTCATTCCCATGGAGAGGTGCTCCAGTCCCAGAGAGTCGCGCAACAAGCGCAACTGACGGAAAAAGGGGCGCACCTCTTCGGGATTAGTGGCAAGCGGTGCTATAGTCATCAGCCCTTCTATCTGAAGATGAGGGAGATGGGCTATCACCTGTGCTGCTGAGGAGACCTGGTCAGGAGAGAACCCGAACTTGCTGGCCTCACCGGAAACGTTCACCTGGAGAAGAATGGGCATATCGCGCTGAGCACGATGGCTGATGACCTCTGCCAGTTTGATCGAATCGAGACTCTGAATGAATTGGAAAAGCTCTACGGCTAGACCGGCCTTGTTAGTCTGAAGATGGCCAACCATATGCCAGGTAGGAGGCGGCTGGAGGGCAGAGAGCTGACCGATCTTGTCACTGGCTTCCTGGATCCTGCTCTCACCAAAGTGTCTCATACCAGCTTGGAAAGCCTCCTGAATGAGCCGGGGTTCAATCGTCTTGGTCACAGCAATGATGGTTATATCGCCAGGAGATCTGCCAGATTTCTCAGCAGCTCTGGCGATACGCCTTTCCACTTCATGAATATTATGCCTGATCTGCATCAGTCTGTCTTGGGGCATTTTACAGTTCGCGTGTTGGATAAAAGTATACCGTGATTTGCCTCAAAGTAAAGGGGTGACGCCTGGTAACCTGGCGGATGACGAGGTAGTGAGGCAAAGGCCTCCCACCTCCGCAGGGCGGACGGAACGTCCGCCCCTACATGTCATGCGGGCAGCGCGAACATGGTCTAAGGACGGACCTGGCCACTGCCGAAAATGATCCACTTATAGCTGGTCAGTTCTCTCAGCCCCATAGGCCCACGGGCATGAAGCTTCTGAGTGCTGATGCCCACTTCAGCGCCCAGTCCGAACTGGCCTCCATCGGTAAAGCGAGTGCTGGCGTTGACATAGACACAGGCCGCGTCAATCTCGTCCAGGAAGCGAAGCGCTGCGGTGTAGTCCTCGGTGACGATGGCCTCGGAATGCCCTGAGGTATAACGCTGAATGTGTTCTAGGGCTTCATCCAGGGAGTTGACTACCTTGACGGCAGCGACCAGCGCTAGGAACTCCTTACCCCAGTCAGCTTCAACCGAAGGCAGCACTTTCAGGGAGGGAACATCCTTGAGTATCCGCAAAGCGGCCTCATCGCAATGCATCTCCACACCGGCTTTACCCCACTCACGGCTGATCAACTTCAGGTATGACTCGGCAATGTCAGCATGGACAAGAAGGGTATCCAGCGCATTACATACCGTGGGGCGCTGCACCTTGGCATTGTAGGCGATAGCTACTGCCTTATGGAGATCGGCGCTCTTGTCAACATAGGTGTGGCATACCCCCACCCCACCAGCCACCACCGGGACAGCGGCGTTTTCAGACACAAACCGAATAAGATCGGCGCCCCCTCGGGGCACCAGCAGATCGATGACGCTGCTCATCTTGAGCATGCGGTTTACCACAGCGCGGTCAGTGGACTCGATGATCTGAACAGCTCCCCCAGGCACTCCAGCACCATAGGCGGCTTCCTGTACCACCTTAGCCAGAGCCAGGCTGGAATTGATGGCTTCCTTGCCGCTGCGAAGGACAACCGCATTGCCCGATTTGAGGCAAAGGGTGGAAATATCCACCGTGACGTTAGGCCGGCTCTCGTAGATCGCGCCGATCACCCCTAAAGGCACACGTTTCTTGCCTACTTGAAGCCCGTTGGGCATGGTGCGCATGTCGAAGACCTCGCCCACGGGGTCGGGGAGTGCGACCACTGCCCGCACATCCTGCGCCATAGCCGCAAGGCGTTCTGGACTCAAGAGCAGTCGGTCAAGCATCGCCGGACCCATGCCTGAGGCCTCTGCGGCAGCGCGGTCGCGTTGGTTGGCCTCGAGAATCTCACCCGTCCGAGAG
This sequence comes from Chloroflexota bacterium, assembly GCA_016876035.1. GTDB lineage: Bacteria > Chloroflexota > Dehalococcoidia > UBA2247 > RBG-13-53-26 > VGOE01. The sequence goes on along the minus strand of VGOE01000012.1, from coordinate 5,842 downwards.
ACGAGGCCATCAGCCACGTTGGACAAAGCCCGGTTCTTGACCTCAGTGGAAAGCCGGGCCAGCTTTCTGGATGCCGCCTTTGCGGCTTGTCCTTTGGCCTCTAGTTCATCTATGGCGGATACCCTTTTCATGCTCCCATGATAGCTCAATAGATGGTGGCAAGCAACGTTCCGTCTGTTCAAGGGGTAAGGACGAGAAGGGACACTAGTGAATGAACTAAATCGGCCTGGTCGTGGCTAAAGGTGTCAACTGGCTTCACCTTTGGCCTGGAGAGGGCTAAGACATCCTCAGGACTGCGGCTCCCTGGATATGGCCTTGCTTCAGCAGGATCAGGGCTTCATTGGCCTCTTCCAGTTTGAATTGCTGGACTTCAGGGATAATCGGGATTTCGGCAGCCAGGGGAAGAAAATCCTGGGCGTCCTTTCTGGTGATGTTGGCTACGCTTTTGATTTCCTTCTCATCCCACAGCAACCGGGCATAGTCCAGAGGAGGAATAGGAGTCCTCTTTCGAATGACTGCTATCACCAGTCTCCCGCCCTTCTCCAGGACCCTCAAGGCTTGAGGCACGGTCTCCCCTACAGGGGTGAAATCTATGGCGCAGTTGACCTTCTGAGGAGGATCATCTTCCGCCGTCCCTGTCCAGGCTGCTCCCAGTCTCTGGGCTAAGGCGCGATGCTCCGCGCTCCTAGTGAAGACGAAGACCTGGCAACTGCAGTGCCTGGCTACCTGAAGGACGATGTGGGCTGACGCTCCGAACCCGAAAAGCCCCAGCGTCTGGCCAGGCTTGACCCCGGAAAGCCTCATATCCCGAAAGCCGATGGCTCCGGCGCACAGAAGGGGGGCTGCCTCGGTATCGGAGAACCTATCAGGAATGGGGTAGGCATAATCTTCTGCCACCGCCACATACTGGGCATAGCCCCCGTCGGCGTGACACCCGGTGCCTTTGAACTCAGGACACAGATTTTCATTTCCTTCCTGGCAGAAGTGGCACCGGCCACAAGCCGAGTTGATCCAGGCGATTCCCACCCGATCCCCGATCCTCCATCTGGCTGCCTGCGGGCCCAGAGCTTCTACTGTTCCCACGATTTCATGCCCCAGGACGACGGGCAGCTTTGGCTGAAGCCGTCCTTCAATCTCATCCAACTCCGTGTGGCAGACCCCGCAGACCGAGATTTTCACCAGAACTTCTCTGGCTTTCGGCCGAGGGACTGGCAGGTTCACCAACTCCAAAGGCCGGTCTTCAACTGGCGAGATGTTCTTCAGAACCTGGGCTTTCATGCTATCTTCTCACGTCTGCCTGACGATGAGGTCTAATTTTAGCACAGTCAACAGATGTGGAGCACATCGCCGATCCCGCATATATGAAGGGGAAGGGCCAAAACTATTTTGAAACACTGCCCCAGGGAAACACCATTGTTGTCGCGATTTGCTCGCTGGGGGCTATAACTGGGCGTTGCGTCGGAATGTTACTGAAAGGTGTCTACATTGACATCGTTGGCCCGAATGTAACACAATAGGAGAAACTGAATATATCTAGGGGAGCTGGACGGCTGAGAGTCCTTCCCTTCAAGGAAGGACGACCCTTTGAACCTGATCTCGGTAATTCGAGCGTAGGGAAGTCGAAAGAGTTGAAACCAGAAGGCTTCAGTATTTCCTAACTTCTGGTTTTTTCTTTACTTACTTAACGCTGGAGGGGATCGCAGCTAAGGGGAGGGGGATATCGCTTTTTGACAAGATAAGCAAGCCCCTTGCTGGCGTACTTTTCCCCAGTCGCTCTTCAGAGAAAAGAATAGAGTCTGTGAGGTATCTAAAGTGGATGAGGTAACCATTTCCAAAGCAATAACAGAGAGCTACACAAAGGAATTTCTGGAGTTCATGGAAGCAGATGTAGCCATAGTTGGTGCTGGTCCGTCGGGTCTAGCCGCCGGGTACTATTTGGCTAAGGAGGGGGTCAAGACGGTCATCTATGAAAGGAGACTGAGTGTGGGTGGTGGTATGTGGGGTGGCGGTATGATGTTTAACAAGATCGTGGTTCAGAATGAAGCCAAACACATTCTGGATGAATTTGGGATAACAGCTACAGAATATCAGGAGGGATATTATGTAGCTGACGCTATAGAGGCTGTCTCCGCTCTTTGCTACCGGTGCGTGAAGGCCGGTGCTCGCATCTTCAACTTGATTTCCGTGGAAGATGTAATGATTCGAGAAAATGACAGGATAACCGGCCTGGTATTGAACTGGAGCGCAGTGTCTTTGGCGAATCTGCACGTTGACCCGCTGGCGATAAGATCCAAGCTGGTAATAGATGCTACCGGACACGATGCCGAAGTGTGCCGTATAGTTACCCGCAAAATCGGCAATAGACTAGAAACAGAGACTGGTAATGTTATCGGCGAGAAACCGATGTGGGCTGAGGTGGGGGAGAGAGAACTTGTCGCCGAAGCCAAACAGGTATTTCCCGGCCTACTGGTAGCTGGCATGGCGATCAACGCTGTCTTTGGTTACCCGCGAATGGGTGCCATCTTCGGTGGCATGCTTATCTCCGGTAAACAGGTGGCCGAACTGTCATCCGATATACTGAGGAAAGCTCAAGGATGGAAATGAGCGACACGGCCGAGGCTGAAGCGGTTCTGGGTAACCTGGTAACAGCTTTGCAGATGTTAGAGAATTGCCCAGAGTTTGCCTGTCTCATACCTGAGGTGAGGGTCAATCTGGCGTATGCCCTACGTGGGGCCCAGACCCCCGAGGATGTGGCTGCGGTGGAAGGTAGAGTAACGGCTGTGCGCGGCCGCCCTCAGGCTGCAGGCATGCCGGGCTGGGGGGCATCGGATCATCTGGCCAGACGGCTACTGCAGGTTCGCAAATACGATCCCGAAATCAATGCCGTTATCAATTTCAAATGCGACCAGGAGATAATTGAAGTTGTTCAGCAGTACTGCAGGGAGAAGGGACTTGTCTTGGGCGCGGTGGATCGGGCTGAGGAGCCGGAAGAGGTCGCCGGGCGAGACGGCGGTTCCATGCCCTGGAAGGTCAAACAACTGTTTGAAAAATATGGGGTAATGCCTCGACTATTCTACGAGGGAGCTGGCTGGGGAAAGGAACCGCTGTTCTTGGTACTGGGCGAGAGTGCGGTTGAAGTCACAGAGGTAGCTATTGATATAGCCCGCCGTTACAGGGAAAAGATAAATAGGTGATTCATCCAAGAGGCGTCTAACAACTGGCCGGTTGGTGCAAGCAGACGAAACAAGCAAATGCTGGGCAATAGGAAATGGTGGTGCAGGGGCGGCAGGAAAGAACTAAGCTCGCCGCCGGGCTGCTCGACGCACAACCAAAGCACCCACCACGATAACAGCAAGCACACCGACCCCGGTGGCAATCCAAACCCAGGCGGGTTGTCCTTTCTTGCTCTCGTTGACAGTGAAACCGCCAGTCTGGATGGCAGTGCCTCCTGGGGTAGTCACTGAGACATCTCTGACACCACTAGCGGCCGAACTGCTGATTGCGATATTGACAGTTATCTGGTCAGAACTATCCAATGTGAAGCTGTTGATGGTTATCCCTGAGCCAAAGCTCAGCGTGGTGACGTCGTGGGCTCGCGCTGTGGTGCCATAGACATCGCCGTCGAACCCGCTGCCAGTGATGGTCACATCCATGGTCTGTCCCTGCTTGCCAGAGTCGGGGCTAACTCCGATTACTGTGGGAGCAGGAGGAGCTGTCACTGAGAAGCCGCCGGTCCTGGTTCCAGTGCCACCTGGTATAGTGACAGAGACATTCCTGGAACCGATAGCGGCAAGGCCATCAATGGTGATGTTAGCCGTTATTTGGGTTGAGCTATCCACAGTGAAGCTGTCCGTGCTTATGCTGGTGCCAAAGCTCACGGCTGTGGCTCCAGCGAAGTTAGCGCCAGTGATAGTTACACCGGTCATGGCCTGCCCCCGGTTGCCAGAGGCAGGGCTTACACCGGTTACCGTGGGATACTCGAGATTAAGGGACATGATCTCCAGTTGCTCTATTTCGTCAACGCCTATCTGGCTCAGAAAGCCCCCGACTCCACCGTATTGAGTGTCCAGGTAGCTCAACAGATTCTCCATAGCTGGCTGATAGCAGTCTACCATTTTCTGCCAGTCCGCCAAGGTCACCTCAGGAGGGAACATAGACGGGAACGCGCTCATCATGGTCTCTATCTGTCCCAGTTTCGCATTGATATCTGCCAGGGTATAGTCGTGCGTCAGCATGTAGTCCTGCACTATCGTAGCTTTAGGAACGTCAAGCAGCGAAAGCAGAAGAGCGCTGACCACCCCTGCTCGATCCTTGCCCTGAGTGCAGTGCAACACTATGGGATACTGGGAGGGGTCGGTGAAGCGGTCGAAGATATCCTTGATGCCTTCCCTGTTCTGCTCCATGATGTTGATGTACCAGTTATCCCAGTCCACCTGTGACAGGTCCCAACTCAGGGGCCACGTCGCCGGAATAGGTGGGCCTGGCGGAACCAGGCTCTTAAGGTATGGATCACCGTAGTTGAAAGGTAACATATCGTACTTGGTCTCACTCCCGGCATAGGTCCTATCCATTCCACCGTCTCTGGAAATATCGTAGTCTAGTCTCATGTCCACCATCCTGTGCCAGCCGAGGCTGTTGACCCTGGCCAGATCGTCATCGGTTAGTGTGACGAGGTTATTGGAACGGTAAATCCTGCCCCACTTGACTTGGATGCCCCACTTGCTGGTGTAGCCACCAAGGTCTCTGAAGTTGGTGGCGTTCTGCAAATACAGAGAACGTGTTGCCTGCTGTCTGATGTTTCCGTCACTGAGTCCCTGTTCGTCAACAGCCCGGACAATAAAGAAATACCGCTGTGGTGAGTCTAGACCTGTGATGTCAAGCGAAGTTGCCCCAACAGTAGAGGCGATAGAAGTGCTGAAGTCATAGCTGGATACCTCGGGCGCCGTTGACGCGAAGATGCGGTATGTGATTTCCGACTGCGGGGTATGATCATCTGTAGCCGCCAACCAGCTCAGGTGATAGACATTATCGGACGTAGTAAATGTGACTGAAGCTAGGCCATCAAAAGTCGGTGGCGCGTTAATAGTAGCTGCAACGGGTGATGGCCCTGCAAGGACACCGATGCCACTGATGACAGCCAGCACCATTACCAAGCTTAGCAAGGCTTGCAGCTTTTTCATTGGGCCTCCTTACGCAATAGGTTATTCTACTTAGCTTTGCCCACATAAGACAAACGCCTGGACATAATCAGCTAGGCTATAGGTATCCACTCTCTAAATCGGCTGGCCGGGCTATGACTACCTCTACTCAGTCCTCTTCAAATTCCTTTAGAAATGCTTGGGGAATTTTAGGAACTTGGGCATCTGCCCACTCTTGAAGGCAAATCAAGGAGCAAAAGTCGTAGTGGTCAACGTTGCCCGTGCCTTTCCAGCGAGAAACCGATAACCAACCCTTCAACATTTCGCAACGGGCATCGTCAGGCGGAGTACATCCCTTGGAGCAGTCGGTGTATTCTGCCCTTCTACCACAACACTGGCAAACAGCACAGTTTTTCTTTCCCATCGTCTACCTCCAATCCACTCAGCTATGCCTAATGACTTGACGCAGTATGAATTATACCACCCCCAGCCTCGGCTTGGCCACAAGTGTGCCCCTAGAGGTAGCGTAACATATTGTGTGTAAAAAGAGGGGGGCGTATCCTTCTAGAGATAAGAGAAAGATATCTTAGAAAGGAGGACGCCCCATGGTACAGGTCAAAGACCTGACCCAACTCAAGTTAGAGGATTTGTGGCGGGAGGTCAAGGATGAGGAGGATTGGTGGGGGGATTTTGAGCAGGAGACC
>VGOE01000011.1 GCA_016876035.1 Chloroflexota bacterium | reverse complement strand
TTGAGTTGGGTCAGGTCTTTGACCTGTACCATGGGGCGTCCTCCTTTCTAAGATATCTTTCTCTTATCTCTAGAAGGATACGCCCCCCTCTTTTTACACACAATATGTTACGCTACCTGCGTCTGCTGGCCTGTCTTAATCTATTTGTAATGTTTTAGTAAGCTTTCTGTAATCTTTGCCTTCTGGTTAGGTCCTGCATTCACGCCCACTACAGAAGCCCATTTCATGGCTAAAAACGAGACCTCTTGGCTGAGAAGCGCCGCAGGAGCCTTGATGCGCCGATTCTTCTCGTCCCTCATGTTATTCCTATCCTTGCCCAGGACGTACAAACGGCCATCCAGAGCCAGTCGGCAATAAGGAAGGAGTTATTCCATATGAGGCAGGTGAAACCGTTCAACATGGAGGGCCGCAACCCGTACCAGTGCTTGGTTGCAGAAATGAGAGTCACATTGCTTCATCAAGTGAGACCCTTCTCCGCCTGCGAGCTTGTGAATTTATTGCCCCTTCAAAGCTGGAAATCGTGAAGGGCCGAAGCTACGGCCCGCATTTCTTCACAAACTCGCAGGCAGACCCCTCAGAATGACATTACTAAACAATCTCACGAACCGATCTCAAGGTCACCGCCCAGCCTCGTTTTACAGCGCAGGCCGGAGGCTGTAACATTACTTGCCAAAGGTTGGAGAGACCATTTGTACGACGCAATCGTAGTTGGCGCCGGTCCTATTGGAAGCCATGTCGCCGGCGAGTTGGCTAGCCACGGGCACAAGGTGATTGTCTTCGAGCGCCAGGAAAGTATCGGCCAGGCACACTGCTGCACCGGCATTTTGGGAAAGGAATGCCTCGATGCCTTCCCTGCTGGCAGAGAAGCCGTGCTCAGGGAGATAAAATCCGCCAGATTCTTCGCCCCCTCGGGAGACTGTCTCACTCTGGAAAAAGAAACGCCTCAAGCCTACGTCGTGGACCGCACCGCTTTCGACATCAAATTGGCCAGAATCGCCCAAATGCACGGAGCAGAATACCACCTGGAAAGCCAGGCGACCGACGTCACCACAACAGGAAACCTCGCCTGCGTCCAGGTCAAGAATAAGCAGGGGGAAATGACGTACGAAGGGAAATCGGTAGTCATTGCCTCCGGTTTCGGCTCCAGGCTGCCTCAGAAGTTGGGTTTCAGCAAGAACAGCGACTTTGTCATGGGCGCTCAGGCAGAGGTGCAGACAAAGGGAGTTGACGAGGTGGAGGTATACTTCGGCAACCGCATCGCGCCGGGCTTCTTTGCCTGGCTGGTGCCTACTTATCAAGACTGGGCACTAGCTGGTCTCCTCTGCCGCCGCCACACCAGTTCACATCTGAAAGGCTTCCTTGACCATTTGGCCAGCCAGGGCAAGATAGTCTCACCAGACGTCAAAATAAGCTACGGGGGAATACCCCTCAAGACGCTGCCCAGAACCGCGGGGGGAAGAGCGCTCGTTGTCGGGGACGCTGCCGGACAGGTGAAGCCGACCACGGGTGGCGGGATTTATTATGGCCTTCTCTGCGCCCAGATAGCCGCTGACACCCTGCATCAAGCGCTTTGCAGCGATGACCTCACAGCTAAGAGGCTTTCCACCTATGAAAAGGAATGGCGAGCGGTGCTGGCCAGAGAGCTATGGCTGGGTCGGCGGGCGCGCTGGCTGTTCGAGAAACTCAACGACAGGCAAATCGAACGCCTTTTCCAGTTAGCGCAAGCCAAACACCTCCCGGAATCGTTGCTCAACTCCCCTGATTTCTCCTTTGATTGGCACGGACGGCTGATCCTGAAGGGGGTGAGGCATTTGGGGATGGGAGGGGTGATATCGCTAATGTGGCGCTTAACCGCAGCAAGGCTGTTCGGTTCGTTTCACTCGCACTAAGGAAATGACAGGTAACGGTCTCGCCTTCAGCCGAGAAATCTCCTGATTTGACCTGCCTTCTGAATTAACTCTGTGAGGCGCTCAGTCCGGTTTTCGCGGAAACACCCGATGATTTCAGAAGTTACCTCTTGATGCTCCCGATCTATTTCAAAATCGACAATTTTCAGTGCCTTCTTGACTTGATCTCTCATTGTTGGAGACAGAAGATGAAGAACTTCAGGATTGTAGAAAACCAGGGCGTCTCTTAGGTCTTCCTCAAAATTGGGGCTAGGGTAGACCTCTCTGACCACCTTGAGATCCGCAGTCTCCAAGCAGTGCAAGCCCAGAATTTCTGGCGGCAATCCGAGGGAATATAGACTGGCGCAAAAAGGAATAGCTCTGGGTAGATGAACTCCCCCAACATTCCGTGAATAACCAAAAAGACCGATATGGAGCTTGCGAAGGCGTCGCTGAGGAACAAAAGGTGTTAGCCGATTTACTAAAGAAGCTATTTCAGGTATCTGCTCCTGATAAGCGACTACCGTTTTCTCAATAAGGAAACTTGCTTTCTCTTCATCAACTGGCAAAGGATCGCCCCGGGGAGCCGAATTGATCAATTCAATTGCATCAGCAACAATTTGCAGTGGCCAATCATACTTGAAGGCTGACTGGATGGTAAAGGTCTGACAACTGGCATAACCCCGGAGAGTACTTTCCACATTTGTTGGCTTGAAATTTCCACGAAAAGGTGGAGATCCCACCCCTAAAATTGGATAGATTGGGACACCAACCCTCTTTTCCAATCTGTCTAATCTCTGAAGGGCAACATTGAGCAACAACACAGCTGCTAAGCTTCCGTAGTTCAAAGCCGGGTCAGAACGAGCTAAGAACACTCGCTGATACTCCACCTTCTTATCTTCCAAATAGCCCGCCACTATTCTGTCGGCATCAAGTAGTGAGGACTTATCTTCAAATAAGGGGATAACAGCGATTTTCTCTGGTTTGAATTCCCCAAGCCATTGGCCAATGGAAAGGGCATCCCCAGGGAAAATCGGCGAATCCTTTTTCCTGATCACGAAGTTTTGGTAATAGTAATATATTCGATTCAACTGTTTGTCTGAAGTAGTCATTGGCAAAATCACTTCAAAGACGGGGGGAAGATCGCTATGGTACAAAGCCTGAGTCATATCATAACTTCGGGGAATGCTATCTAGAAGTTCCGGCACCAATTTTGCTTCAATCACTTCAATCTCTGGATTAGGAATTCTAAAAGTCAGAAAAACTTCCGTACCAAGGGGTCGTTCCTTAAAAAACCCTTGATTTCTCACCAAGAGCTCGGAAATCACCCAGGACAGAGTTTTCTTCCCTTCGAAATCCCACATTTGCTCTTGGCAGCCAAGCTGAGAAAAACCCCAATACACCTCTGAGATTTCGTCTTCGCCACCTATGACATTGCCTGAAGCAAAAAAAGGCATCCTTGCGTTATCAGGATGTTGGGTACTCATGCTGCGAGGCACTATCATCGCTTTCTACCTCTAATGCCCAATCAAACCCCTAACCAAACTCAGAAGGCCTATTTCAGACTGCAAAAAGCCCCCTGATCCTTCCCACCACCCCCTCCAGTGGCAGGAGTTGGCTCTCTTTCTGGCTGCGCCATTTCATTTCAACGTTCCCAGATTTCAAGGTGCGGGGGCTGACCACCACCCGCAGGGGTATCCCCAGAAGGTCGGCGTCATTAAACTTCACCCCCGGCGATTCGGCGCGGTCATCGTACAGCACTTCCAGGCCATCTGCTTCCAAATCGGCGTATAGCTTCTCCGCCGAGGCAGCCACCTCAGATTTATCCACTCCCAAAGCACAGAGATAAACCTGGTAGGGAGCCAGTGGCAGAGGCCAGATGATGCCCTGGTCATCATAGTTTTGTTCAATAGCAGCTACCATCATGCGGCCTAACCCGATCCCGTAGCAGCCCATTATGATGGGCAGTTGCCGTCCCTCGCGATCGAGAAAAGAAGCGCCCAGCTTTTCACTGAACAGCGTCCCCAGCTTGAATATATGCCCTACCTCAATTCCACGGGCAGAGGCCAGGCTGTGCCCGCATCTGGGACACCCATCACCAGGCCGCGCCGTGGCAATATCCAGCATCAGGTCAACCTGAAAGTCCCTCGGGTAGTTGACGTTCCTGATGTGATAGTCTGGCTTGTTAGCTCCGGCCACGAAGTTTGTTCCCAGCGTTATGGAATCATCGGCCAGCGTCTTCACGCCTGAAAGCCCCAGCGGAGAGGCCGATCCAGCCACCAGTCCCGCCCGCCGCACCTGCTCCTCCGAGGCCAACTGCAACTCGGAGCACTCCAGGGCATTCCGCAGCTTCACCTCGTTCACCTCGAGGTCCCCCCTGATGACCACAAACACCAGATCGTCATCGGCGGAATAGAACACCGCCTTGAGGGTGTGGCTTTGGGGGATGTGCAAGAAGCCAGCCACCTCCTCAATGGTCTTCATGCCCGGTGTAGCCACTTCCTCCAGCGGCAGGAGGGCAGTACGCTCACCCTCCGACTTGACGCTTTGCGCCTTCTCCACATTGGCAGCATAGCCACAGCTCTGGCAGTGAATAATCTCGTCTTCCCCAGTATGGGTAATGACCGTGTACTCATGAGAATCCTTGCCCCCGATAGCACCACTGTCAGCCTCGACCTCCATCGCCGGTAGGCCGCAGCGTTGATAGATACTGGTATAAGCCTGCCTCATTTTCTGGTAGCTCAGATCCAGTCCCTCTGCATCAGCATCGAAGCTGTAGAGGTCCATCATAGAGAACTCCCGCACGCGAAGGAGTCCGCCTCTGGGGCGAGGCTCATCACGGAACTTGGTTTGAATCTGATACAGTAGAAGCGGTAGGTCTCGGTAGCTTCTCACCTGGTGGCGAACCAGCTCGGTGATAACCTCTTCATGGGTGGGGCCAAGACACAGTTTGCGCTCGCGGCGGTCGGTCAGGACGAACAGGCTCTTGCCGAAGGCATGATGCCGCTGCGTCTTCTCCCATAGTTCAAACGGCTGAAGGACAGGCATCATCACCTCCTGCCCGCCTATCTTGTCCAGCTCCTCCCGAATTATCTGCTCTATCTTACGCAGGACTCTCCAACCCAAGGGGAGGTACGAATAGACGCCCGCCGCCACCTGGTGGATCATCCCTGTCCGGAGCATAAGCTGGTGGCTGGCGGTTTCAGCTTCTGCCGGAACCTCTCGCAGGGTCTTGGTGAACAATTTAGATAGACGCATTGGGCTTCACCTCACAAAAACAAACAGCTAACCGTGATTGATCCCAGCAGTGCCAGGCTTAAGACCGGCGCTGCATTCAATTTCCTCCACCTCTCCCATCAACGCCTCCAGGAAGTCCTTCTCCCCTACCGTGCGCACTACCTCCCCTCGCCTGAATATGGCCCCCCGACCTCTGCCGCAGGCGATACCCACATCGGCGTCCCTCGCCTCCCCTGGCCCATTGACCACGCACCCCATCACCGCTACCTTGACAGGCTTATCTAGCTTGGCCAGCCTCTCTTCCACAGCCAGGGCAAGGCCAAACAGGTCTACCTCACATCTGCCACAAGTGGGACAGCTCACCAGAGTAGGGCCTCGCTGCCGCAAATTGAGGCCTTTCAAAATTTCGTGTGCCGCAATTACCTCCTCCCTCGGAGGAGCGGTAAGCGAAACACGGATGGTGTCACCGATTCCCAGATAAAGCAGAATGCCGATGCCCAGCGTGCTGCGAATGACGCCAGTTCTGGGCAAGCCAGCCTCCGTGATACCCAGGTGTAAAGGATAAGGCATCTTACGGGCGATGAGCTGATAGGCCTCGATAGTGGTAGGGACCTCGAAGGCCTTCAGCGAGACCTTGATCAGGTCGAAATCCAGGTCTTCCAGAAGGTGTATCTGCTGGAGCGCCGCCTCCACCATTCGCTCTGCGAGAGGTGCCCCAGCATTCGCAGTCTGGGGTAGGCTGCCAGCGTTTACCCCAATCCGGATGGGCACCCCCCTGGGCTTGGCAGCTTTGACAACAGCAGCGATCTGCTCCGGTTCACTGATGTTGCCCGGGTTCAGCCGCAGCCCATCAACACCAGCCCTCAGAGCCGCCAGGGCAAGTCGGTAATCAAAATGGATGTCGGCGATGACCGGAATACGCACCCGGCGCTTAATAGCCGCCAGAGCCTGGGCTGCTTCCTCATCGGGCACAGCCACCCTGACAATCTCACAGCCATATTCCTCAAGCTCGCCTATCTGGTTAACGGTGGCAGCTACGTTGCGGGTATCGGTCTTGGTCATGGACTGAACCACCACGGGCGCCGCTCCACCAACAGTTACCCCGCCTATGCTGAGAGGCCTGGAAGCTCTCCGTCGGTTCATAGCCCAAAACCGCTTTCCCCAGTGACAATAGACCTGACTACACGGGCGATATCGTTGTACATGATCGCTACAAAGGCAGTTATCATCAGCGCTGTCCCGGCAACGTATGCAAGGCGTACTGTGCGCGCCGAAAGGCGCTTACCTCTGCGAATTCCCTCTATGGCCGCTATCAATATCCCCCCTCCATCCAGCGGGGGAATGGGAATGAAATTGAACAGCGCCAGTCCCACGCTGATCAGGCCCCCCAACAGGAGCACATTGGTGAAGCCGGAGGACTTCACTGCCTCTACGGTCAACTGACCGGCTCCCACCACCCCCACCGCCAGCTTGCTGGGATCTTCCCTGATAATGGGTATGGACTGCTTTATCAGGGAAGGAATATGCACCATATAATTGCCACTACGGTAAAGCGACTGCCAGAATGGTGTTCGCTCCCGATGACGGTCAGAATTGACCCATTGGGTGGCCAACCCAATCTCATCCGGCCCACCCTGGGAACTCAGTACCAAACTGGTGGTGACAACATCCCCAGATTCCCCGGCGCGAAGTAAAGTGAAAGTTATTCTATCCCCTGTCTTGGCAGAGCTCAGGGCATCACGCATGCTCTGGTCACTATAGACCACCTTCCCGTTGATCTTCAGTATTGTGTCCCCCGGTTTTATACCGGCCGCTTCCGCTGATGAGCCATCTTCCACGCTCGTCACTATCCCCCAGCACAGAAGAATACCGATGGTGTACCGATCATAGTCATGATTGTACTCCGGTACCACCTCTATCTCTAACAGTTCACCATCCCTTCGCAAAAGCAAGGTTTTCTCCGTCCCTCCGTCTGAGTTTATTCCTTTTTGTACGTCTTGCCACTCATTGATTTCCAAATCATCTATTTTCAGGATTATGTCACCAGCCTGCATGCCAGCTTGTTTCGACGGTGAACCCTGTGCCACAGAATGCACCATAGCACCCTCACCACTGATGACACTCTTAGGCAGCATGAAGAAGAGGCTTAGAATAAGAAAGGCCAACAGTATGTTCATCAAAGGGCCAGCGGCATAGACACCCATCCTGGCCCATGGGCCCTTACTGGCCAAGCTGTTAGGCACTGTAGGGTCATTTTCTCCTGCGGTCTTGACAAAGGCCCCTAGAGGTATGAGGTTGAGAGAGTAGATCGTTTCTCCCCTCTTGATAGCCAGGAGTCGTGGAGGGAAGCCAATACCAAACTCCTCAACTGCCACGCCAATTCTCTTGGAAACAAAGAAATGTCCCAACTCATGGGCTGTGACCAGGACAAACAGCGTCACGATGAAGCTAATAATGATTAAGGCAAGGCTCATACGTTATCTTGCGCTCCAGTTCTCGGCGTATTCCCTAGCCCAGGCATCAGCCGCCAGGATCTCATCCAGAGAAGGATTGTCTATCCCTTGATGACGCCCCAGGGTGTCCTCCACCAGTCTGGCGATATCCAGAAAACCAATGCGGTGGGTGAGGAATAGCCGTACCGCCACTTCATCCGCAGCACAAAGCACTGCAGGATAGCTCCCACCCCGCTCCCCCACCTCCCTGGCCAGCCTAAGGCAAGGGAATAAGGTCAGGTCCGGCGACTCAAAGTGAAGAGAAGACAGCTTGTTCCAGTCAACCCTGGGAAGTTCAGGATTGGCCAGCCTTTCAGGATACGTCAGGGCATACTGGATGGGCAAACGCATATCGGGCACACATAGCTGCGCCTTCACCGAACCATCAGCAAACTCCACCAGCGAATGCACCATACTTCTGGGATGGACCAGCACCTGGATGCGCTGCAAGGGCAGGTCGAACAACCAGTGGGCTTCGATGATCTCCATACCCTTGTTCATCAAGGTGGCCGAGTCAACGGTGACCTTCTCTCCCATTTGCCACGTAGGGTGATTCAGCGCTTGCTCCGGGGTTATTGTTGCCATCTGCTCCAGAGTATAGCGAAGAAAGGGGCCTCCGGAGGCAGTCAGGATCAAGCGGGCTACTTCCCTCCCGCTCTCGCCACGAAGACACTGCCAGATGGCACTATGCTCACTATCCACGGGGAAGACCACCACTCCATTTTTCCTAGCCTCGGCCATAACGATCTTGCCAGCCATTACCAGCACTTCCTTGTTAGCCAGGGCAATCTGTTTTCCAGATCGGATAGCAGACAAAGTGGGAGCCAGGCCAGCCTTGCCTGAAGTGGCTACCACGACCATGTCCACGTCCGGATGGCAAGCCATCTCCTCAAGGCTGACCAACCGGGAACCTGAAGCACAGGCCAGGACAGCCTTTCCCTGATTCCCATTCCCCATTGCTTGAAAAGAAACAAGCTTGGGCTTGAATTCCTCGACTTGTTTGGCTAACAGTTCCGTGTTCCTTCCCGCCCCCAGACCTACTATGGAAAATCTGTCGCTAAAGAGGCGCACCACTTCCATGGTCTGCTGACCTATGGAACCTGTTGATCCGAGGATGGCTATCCTCTTCATCCCACCACCCCCACAACGTAATAGTATGCGATAGCCCCTGTAATGACAAGGCTGTCGATACGATCCAGGATACCGCCATGGCCCGGAAGCAGCCTTCCTGAGTCCTTGGCCCCTGCTTTCCGCTTCAGCAAAGACTCCAGAAGATCGCCCAGTTGGGCAACAACCCCCACAATGAAGCCAAGGAACACAATCTGAGCATAGCCAGTGGGCAGTGAACGATCAGCTACGTTAAGAAGAGCATAGATAATCACCGCTGCTGCTGGAGCGCCAATAGAACCTCCGATGGCCCCTTCCCATGTCTTTTGGGGGCTGATGGTCGGAGCCAGCCGATGCTTACCCCAGGCTCTGCCCACGAAGAAGGCAGCAGTATCACAAGCAAAAACAGAAAACACAGTCAGAATGACCCACTCCCTCCCCTCATCCTCCTCCCTCAGGGATACATAATGGCTTAGTAACCATCCCAGGTAAAGGATACCGACTACAGTCCAAGACCAGTTAACAAAGCTTCTCTGACTGCCGGATACCAGAGACCAGATCACGGGGAGGATCAGCGCTGAGCCCAATAACGAGGGAATGAGGTAATCCACCTTATAATTGGCATCGAGGTGAGCACCTACGACGAACAGCAAGCACCAGGCCACCCCGAAGACTGTCATCGGGCGCGCTCCCGCGAGAGTAGCTAGACGGTAGAACTCTAGTGCGCCAAGAGCGGCAAAACCAGCAATAAGGAGGATCAGCAGAGGAAAGCGAGGGGTATCATACCAGATGAAGGCTACCAATACGGGTATGCCACATAGTGCAGTGATAATCCTTTGTTTCATCTACTCCTAACTGTTTTGCTGGTGTGGGCATTACCCTCCGAACCTTCGTTCTCTTTTGCTATAGGCAGTAAGCGCCTTCCTGGCCTCTTCCTCATCGAATTCAGGCCATGGCACCGACGTAAAGTACAACTCACTATAGGCCGATTGCCAAAGCAGGAAATTGCTCAGCCTCATCTCACCGCCAGTACGGATGATCAGGTCTGGGTCTGGTAACCCATTGCTGTACAACCGTTTGCTCAGCAAATCCTCGTCAATCACAGCAGCAGGAAGGCCTTCAGCCACAATGCTCCTTACTGCATCCACAATTTCAGCCCTCCCTCCGTAGTCGAAGGCAACGCTAACAGTCATTCCCGTATTGTTCTTGGTCAGCTCGATAGACTTCTGAATTTGCTTCTGCATTCTCTCAGATAGCTTGTTTAGCCTTCCCAGATGGCGAAGCCTGATCCCATTTTCGTGCAAAGCCTTGGTCTCGCTCTTGATCACCCGACTCAAGATTTGCATCAACCCCTGAACCTCGGTCTTGGGACGCTTCCAGTTCTCAGTCGAAAAGGCGTAAAGGGTGAGGTATTTCACCTTATACTTGGCAAAGGTCTCGACGACGCGGCGGATGTTCTCCGTTCCAATGCGGTGCCCCTCAAGGCGGCTCAAATGATGTCTTTCAGCCCATCTTGCATTCCCATCCATAATTATGGCCACATGGGTCGGAATGGGGCTGATTTCAGCGTCGTCAGCAGGGGAGGGCTGCATCTCTCAGTCTCTCAGTTGGAGTCTAGCCTTCTGGTAATCCTCTCGCCCGATCGGAAACCTGCCCAACCAATTTTCGGCTAGACTTCCATAATCTCGACTTCTTTGCTTTGGCCCACCTCAGACGCCGTTTCTATGTAACCATCGGTAAGCTTTTGCAGCCGATCCAGGGCTCGCCTGCTCTCGTCTTGGGAGATCTCCTTATCCTTCTCCATCTTCCTCACCTCCTCTACTGCATCCCGCCTTATGTTGCGAATGGCCACTTTCGCTTCTTCAACCCTCTTTCGCACTACCTTGACCAGTTCCCTCCGACGCTCTTCTGTAGTATCGGGGATCACCAGGCGGAGGGCAGTGCCATCACTTGCCGGATTGAGCCCTAAATCAGATTTGAGAATAGCCTTCCGGATATCACCCAAGATGCTCTTGTCCCAGGGTTGTACAATCAGAGTTCTGGCGTCTGGTGTGGAAATAGTGGCCAACTGGTTCAGCGGGGTAGAGACCCCGTATGCTTCCACATCAATGCCGTCCAGCAGAGTTGGCATAGCTCGTCCGGTGCGAAGAGTAGCCAAGTCTCTTTTTAAGGCCTGGATACTCTTTCCCATTTTCTCGTCAGCTCGGGAGAAGGCCTGCTCGATCATTGTCACGCCTCGGCTGAAACTAAGGTACCGATTCGTTCCCTTGCCACCGCCCTCTGGATGCTGTTCGGCGCCTGGACATCAAAAACGACAATGGGCAGGTTGTTCTCCATGCACAGCGAAAAGGCCGTAGCATCCATAACCTCAAGTCCCATGTTCAATGCCTGGCGGTGGTCTAGGTGATCGAACTTCACGGCATTGGGATCTTTTGAGGGATCAGCGCTATACACGCCATCCACCTTATTCTTTGCCATAAGCAATACATCTGCCTTTATCTCAATCGCACGCAAGGCGGCCGCTGTATCAGTAGTCATGTAAGGGTTACCAGTTCCAGCAGCAAAGATCACCACCCTCCCCTTCTCCAGATGTCGTATGGCGCGGCGACGTATATAGGGTTCCGCCACTGACTGAATAGGGATAGCCGTCTGAGTGCGCGAAACAACACCTTCTTTTTCTAAGGCGTCCTGAAGCGCCAGGGCGTTTATCACTGTAGCCAGCATGCCAGCATAGTCGGCTGTCGCTCTATCCATGCCCGCAGCTTCGGCATCAGCTCCACGCCAGATGTTACCACCTCCTACTACTATGGCTACCTCGACCCCGGTCTCTCTGACCGCCTTGATTTGCCGGGCTATCATCTTCAAGACAGAGCTGCTAATACCATATTCGCCATCCCTCATAAGGGCCTCACCACTCACCTTTAGCAGGATACGTTTATACTTGGCGGTAACCATTGTTCAGAATCCTTGGATATCTCTTACCTGCCTGATTCGGGCTCCAGGTTAGCCCGGAAGTGACATACCATCAACGCACGGCAGCGCCGATCCTACTCGCCCAGCTCGAACCTGGCAAACCTCCTTACGGTGACGTTCTCTCCCATTTTAGCCACAACTTCAGTAATAAGCTGACCAATTTTCCTTTTCTCATCCTTTATGAACGGCTGATCCAACAGGCAGACCTCCTCTGGATTGAGACCCGCACCTTCAGGGATATCTGCGGCAGAAAGGTACCGCGGATTAGTGGCTGCAATTTGCAGCACCAGATCATGAGCTAACGACTTAAATTCATCAGTCCTGGCAACAAAATCGGTCTCGCAATTTACTTCTACCATTGCCCCGATGCGCCCACCTGGGTGGACATAAGCCTCAATGAGCCCTTGAGAAGCAGCACGGCCTTTCTTCTTCTCTGCCTTGGCCAAACCTCTTTCTTGTAGAATCTGACATGCCCTTTCCAGATCAGCACCCGCTTCCTCCAGGGCACTCTTGCATTCCATTACACCAGCACTAGTCCTCTCCCTCAACTCCTTGATCTGTGCCACTGATATCTGCACTTCTTTCCTCCTCGGGGGCAAAGGTTAACGTTCCCAGGGCCTCTATGGCCTCCTCACCGGCCATCTCTTCTGCCTCTTCCGCCGTTTTCTCCAGAATTGCTTTCCCCTCGAAGACTGCGTCAGCCATCCTAGCACATATCAGCTTCACGGCCCTAACCGCATCATCGTTGGCCGGGATAGGGTAATCAATTTCATCTGGATCGCAGTTGGTATCCACTATGGCCACAATGGGCACACCTGTATGCCTAGCCTCAGCCACAGCTATCCTTTCCTTAGAAGGATCAACAATAAAAACGGCATCAGGGAATTTGGTCATTTCCTTGAAGCCACCCATTTGCCGGTTCAGCCTTTGCATCGTCCTCTCCAGCTTTAGAGCCTCCTTCTTGGGCAATCGGGAATGGAGACCTCTGGCTTTCTTATCCTCTAGCTGAACTAGATAGTCAATGCGTGACTGGATAACCTTGAAATTGGTGAGCATCCCACCTATCCAGCGCTGATTAACATAGGGCATGCCACACCTTCTTGCTTCTTGTTCGATTGCCTCCTGGGCCTGTTTCTTTGTGCCCACGAAAAGAACCTCTCCTCCCTTGGCAACCACATCGGTGACAAAGTTACTAGCTTTCTGCAGCAATCCTATGGTCTGCTCGAGGTTGATAATGTGAATGCCATTACGCTGGATGAAGATATACCTCTTCATTTTCGGATGCCAGCGACCTGCCTGATGCCCGAAATGGGCCCCAGCTTCCAGCAATGACTTAATAGAAACAGCGTTCACCGTACTCTGTTGTGTCATGGCTTCCTACAATATGTAGCGACTAAGATTGTCATCTTTGATTAGGCCACCTACCTGCTGACCAACATAGTTGGCATCTACTACCACTTTCTCACCTCTCCTTTCAGAAGCCGTAAAGCTTACGTCTTCCAACAACTTCTCCATAATAGTAAATAATCGCCGCGCACCAATGTTCTCAACACGCTCATTCATCAACAGCGCAAAGCGCGCGACCTCCCGAATCCCATCCTCAGTGAACTGAAGCTCAACTCCCTCTGTTGCTAGCAGCGCCTGGTACTGCTTGGTCAGAGAATTATGCGGTTCAACTAGGATCCTCTCCAAGTCTTGCTGGGTGAGAGCATCGAATTCTACACGCAGCGGGAAACGCCCTTGTAGCTCCGGGATAAGGTCAGAGGGCTTGTTCTGAGAGAAGGTACCAGCACCGATAAACAGTATATGCTCTGTCTTTACCGGGCCGTAGCGTGTCATTACCGTCGTCCCCTCCAGCAGGGGTAAGAGGTCACGTTGTACCCCCTCTCCAGAAATATCCCTGCCTATATCCACCTTTGGGCCGCAAAGTTTGTCAATCTCATCGATAAAAACTACAGCACCCTCTTCTGCACCTTTGATTGCGCACTCTATCACCTGCTCAAAATCGAGCAGCTTGTTGGCTTCATCCATCGTAAGAATACGCCGTGCCTCTTTCACCGGAACCTTGCGCTTTCTTTGCCCGACGTGGCTTATCACGCTCCGGTAGCAATTGTCCAACAAGCCATGATTCTCCAGGTCGATCCCTAGATGGGATTCGATTAACGAATCCGGTACCTCAACATCACTCCCGACCTCGATCTCGATGACTTGCTCTTCCAATTGATGACTGCGCAGAAGCCTGCTTACACTATCACGACTCAGAGTGTGGTCCCCCTCATTAGTCACACAAAGCGGAGCACGCTTTGTCGCTTTAGCTGCTCTACCAAGAACCTGCTGCTCCTTCTTGGTAATCCCCTTACGTCTCCTCTGCCCCAGTTGCTGGCACAAATAGCCTATGATCCTCTCAGTCGCCAGCCTTTCTGCCTTTCCCTTTATTTCCTCAAGATTGTCCTGGTACACCTTGTTGATGCTTGCCTCAACCACATCGTGTACGATGGTTTCTACATCCCGCCCTACATAACCTACCTCTGTGAATTTGGTTGCTTCCACCTTCACAAAAGGAGCCTGTATCAGCGCCGCCAGGCGGCGCGCCACCTCCGTTTTTCCAACACCTGTCGATCCAATCATCAGAATATTCTTCGGCAGAACCTCGTGACGCATCTCCGCCGGAAGCTTCCGCCGCCGTTCCCTATTAGATAAAGCAATAGCTACCGCTTTCTTAGCTGCTTGCTGGCCCACAATATATCTGTCCAACTCTTTGACAATGGCCCTCGGCGTCAAATCTGGCACTCACCCTCCTCCAAGGAGATTTTCGGGTTAAAGTTTAGCATAGCGAGCCAGACAAGGCAACAAAATTCTGTGCTCCAGCCTTGATCGGTGAGTCTAACCGGAGATCAAAGGTGAATAGAATGGAACACTTTCTCAGGATGCCACAGACCTATGGTCTCTTGCCGTAATACGGCCAGAAAACGGCCATCTGCAGAGTAGGCACGGCACCGGTTAACCGGGTGAGCCAATAGACGTTCACCCTGTAGACATACCGTCCTACCTTTATCGACCAGCATTTCGTTCTCCTTGCTGAGGATAGTAGCCTCCCACCCAAGAAGCACCTCGTCAATAGGATACAGAAAACGGTCCCAGTAGCCATGATGAAAGGCTTCTTCAATCAGAGGAAGAGACACGGCCTCAGAAATGTGGAAGGGCTCGTTCTTGAGACGAACCAGTTTCTTGAGATGGGCACCACAACCTAGGGCTACGCCTATATCCTGAGCCAAGGAGCGAATATATGTCCCAGCACTGCACTCCACCTCAATGCTGGCAATGGGAGATTGCCACTCCATAAGCTCCAGGCGGAAAATTTGCACCGTCCTGGGTTTTCTTGGTACCTCAATGCCTTCCCAGGCAAGACGGTACAGACGCTTACCTTCACGCTTCACCGCACTATACATCGGCGGCACCTGCTCGATAGGCCCACGAAAACAATTCAGCACCTGCTCCACCTGATCCCTGTTGACAGAGGATGGATCCCCCCTCTTCACTACCCTCCCAGTAGCATCGTAGCTGTCAGTGGCCAATCCCAACTCAATCTCAGCTTGATAGGTTTTCTTAGCTCTTGCTAAGAAACGAATAACCTTGGTTGCTTGTCCAAAGCAAACGACCAGCACACCAGTGGCTTCAGGATCAAGTGTGCCAGTATGCCCTACCCGGCGCTCGCCACTCAGGCGACGCAGAAGTGAGACCACCGAGAAGGAGGTCCTGCCTGAGGGCTTGAAGATATTCAGGATACCATCAACACTCACCTTGTTCATCTTCTCCAGCTTCAGCAGTGCCCGCCTGGCGGATTAGCTGGAGAACCTTGGATGCTTGGTCGATGGAATTATCGTTGCAGAAGGTCAACTGTGGGGTGTACCGTAGCCTGAGACGATGGCTTATCTCCCTGCGCAGGAAACCAGAGGCAGCGGTCAAAGCCTCAAGCACTTCCTTTTTTTCCTCATCGCTGCCCATGGTGCTGATTAGTACCTTGGCATGACGCAGGTCAAGAGAGGTAGAAACCTGTGTCACAGTTACAAAACGAGCTAGCCTTGGGTCCTTCACTTCGCGTTGCAACAATTGGCTCATCTCTTGACGGATAAGGCTATTCACCCTCTCAATGCGCCGACTCATCAACTTTCTCCATCCGATAAGCTTCGATTATGTCACCTTCCTGAAACTGCTTGAACCCCCCTATTCCTACACCAGCCTCAAACCCAGCCAGCACTTCTTTCATATCCTCCTTGACACGTCTCAGGCTGCTGATGGTGCCTTCGTAAATTACTTCCCCCTGGCGTAGGACTCTAACCGAATCGTCTCGCTGTAGCCTGCCGTCCGTAACATAGACCCCGGCTGCCTTTCCAATCTTGCTGGCCGAGAATACGGCCCTCACCTCTGCGTGTCCCTGGATGGTCTCGGCGTATGACGGCTCCTTCATACCCTTGATGGCTCGTTGGACATCGTCTATTAGGTCGTAGATTATGCTGTAGCGCCGGATGTCAACACCTTCCTGTTCCGCCATCCGCCGCGCACCCAAGGTTGGTGCAGCGTCAAAGCCAATGACAATCGCCTTGGAGGCCAACGCCAAGAGAACATCACCCTCAGTGACACTACCGCTGCCAGAGTGAATGATTTTCACTTTTGTCTCTTCTGTCTCCAACTGCTCCAATGACTTCTTTATCGGTTCAATGCTCCCCTGGACACCGGTCTTGAGAACAAGGTTAAGCTCTCTTGCTTGCCCCTCCTTAACCTCAGCAAACAGACTATCTAAACTGAGGACTCTAGTTGGCCTCTGCAATCTGAGTTGTTTTTCCGCCTGACGTTGCTGGCCTAAACTCCTCGCCTCACGCTCACTGCCCACCACTGTGCAGGTATCACCCGCTTGGGGCACACCACTTAAACCTAATACCTTAACTGGGGTCGCTGGTTCTGCACGCTTCACCCGCTTGCCAGCGTCACTGAACATGGCCTTCACCTTACCCCAGTTGTCGCCGACGACCACGGAGTCCCCCACCTTAAGAACGCCGTTCTGAACCAATACAGTAGCCAGCGGGCCTCTTGTCTTGTCTAGTTCGGCTTCGATGACCACCCCGGTGGCTGGGCAATCAACATTCGCCTTCAGGTCCAACATCTCCGCAACAATAAGGATGTTCTCCAGAAGCTCAGAAACACCTTGTTTCATCTTGGCGGAAACCGGCACACAGATAACGTCCCCACCCCACTCCTCAATAACCAAACCCTCTTCATTAAGCTGTTGCTTCACCCTCTCCAAGTTAATGCCAGGCTTATCAATCTTATTCAGGGCCACCACAATCGGTACCCCAGCCGCCCGAGCATGAGCTATGGCTTCTCGAGTTTGGGGCATTACCCCATCATCGGCAGCTACTACAAGAACAGCAATGTCTGTTGCCTTTGCCCCTCTTGCTCGCATAGCCGTGAAAGCCTCATGACCGGGAGTATCGACAAACGTTATCTTCCTATCATCCACTTCTGCCTGATAGGCACCAATCCGTTGGGTGATACCCCCTGCTTCAGTAGCCATCACATTTGTTTGTCGGATGGCATCCAAAAGTCTGGTCTTGCCATGGTCGATATGGCCCATAACCGTGACCACAGGAGGACGGGGTTGAAGCTGTTGCCCTGGCAACGCTGCACTGACAGCAGGCGCAGGCGCCGCTATTTCTATTGTTTCGTAATCAAGATCTGAGGCAACTATGGCCGCTGTTTCATAATCGATGATCTGGTTGAGATTCGCCATGACGCCGCTCTGCATCAACTGCTTGATCACTTCCACTCCACTGATCCCAAGCAGATCAGCTAGTTGTTGAACCGTCATTGACGGTGGAAGCTCAATCTGATTCTCAGCCTTGGTAGGAGTCTTCTCTTTCGTGACTTTCCTGGGCATTCTAATTCCTCGCGCTCAGAGGGGTCCCCCTTGTCATGTGGAGTTGAGCGTTTTCCCAAACGCCAGCAAATTCTGACGACTCTCGGTACTAATTTTCCCCCGCAATGCACGCTCCAGTTTGTCTTTTGCTAATCCCTTCTGCCAGCAATCTACCGATGGGCAAAGATAGACACCCCGTCCCGCTTTCTTCCCTGAAGGATCCACCTCTGCTGTGCCATCCGTCGTATAAACCAAGCGGATTAGCTCTCGCTTTGGCCTAACCTCACGGCAAGCAATGCAGGTACGATTAGGGATATGTCTCACAGGTTGAGCTTGACTCGCCCTATTCCTCTTCACCACCAATCTCCAACTCAGGCCCTTCGTCAAGATCCGAATCCTCGTCCGCTATACGCCGGCGTCGTGCAGCCTTTTTCGCCTTCGTCTTCACTGGCGCCTCGTCCTCAGGAACACTCTCCTTTTTCCCCTTCTTAACCCAAGGCTGCGGCCTGGGTGCCGAAGCCGCTCCCCCGAAGCGGCTTTGAATCCTCTCGGTAGCCAACTCTATCTCAGACAGTATCTCTTCAACCGAATAGGTTTTGCTAGGCTCTTCAGCTTCGACCGTCTCCACCGCTTCAACCGGCGCTTCAATCTCCGGTGGCGTCTCTACTGGGACTGACACCACCCGGACCACCTCCTCCAAAACAGGGGCCGCCTCAGCAGCTACCGGCTGCACCGCAATCTCTGCTACAGGGGCAACTGCCGGCACGACCTCAGCAACGCCTACTCCCTCCGCGCGCTCTTCACCACCAATTTTATCGAGTATCGGCTCCCCCACTACTTTGGCTTCCTCAGCAGGCACTTCAGCAGCCACTTCCACCGGCTTGGCGGCTTTCCCCGCCTCAACCATGGAGACGTTCTTGATATCTATCCGCCAGCCAGTGAGCCTAGCAGCAAGCCTGGCATTCTGTCCCCCTTTGCCAATAGCCAACGAAAGTTGCCTATCAGGAACAACGACGTTAGCACTCTTCTCCTCCTCACTCGCCTCCACTTTTACTACCGACGCCGGACTCAACGCGCTAGCGATGAAGACCACTGGATCAGGGTGCCACTGAATAACGTCTATTTTCTCCCCATTCAGTTCCTTGATAATATTCTGGATTCTGATGCTGCGCAGCCCAAGACAACAGCCGACGGCATCAACACCTTCTTGGCGAGCGGAAACAGCAACCTTACTCCGGTAGCCCGGTTCTCGCGCCAAAGCCTTGATTTCCACTGTGCCGTTAAAGATCTCTGGAATCTCCAGTTCAAAAAGGCGGCGTAGCAGATTCTGGTGTGTCCGCGAGACTATCAACTGGGTCCCCCTGCTAGCCCGCAACACTTTCAGAAGGTAGAGCTTCAGCCTTTGTCCTACCCGGTAATGTTCCGTGCTTACCTGCTCAGCCAGAGGGAGTATTGCCTCCGCTCTTCCCAGGTCAACAATGATCTGCTTCGGTTCTACTAAATGGACAACGCCGCTGACAATGTCACCCTCTTTATCAGCGTATTCACCAAAGATGGCATCACGTTCGGCCTCTCGGAGCCGCTGCAAGATCACCTGTTTCGCCGTTTGAGCAGCAATGCGACCGGCATCAGGTGGAGTGCCCTCTACTTCAATAACGTCTCCCAGTTGAGCGTCCGTTTTCAGTTTTCGGGCTTGAGCCAGCGTTAGCTGCTGCCTAGGGTCGGTACTCCGTTTTACTACCAACTTTCGAGCATAAACCTTGACTTCGCCAGTTTGAGGCAGAATCTTGACAGAAACCTCTTGTTCGGGCGCAAAGCTGCTCTTCTTGAAGACGGGGACCAATGCCGTCTCCAGAGTCTTGAGGATAACCTCCTTCGGTAGGTTCCTCTCAGCAGCTAATTGAGTAAGAGCAACTACGAAATCACTCTTCATCTGCTACTTTACTCCCGCTCAAACTCTCCTTTAACAAAAGAAGTGGGGGGCACCCACTCCATAAGCAATCCCGATACAGCCGAAATATACCACAACCAGGGGGAAAATGCAATAGTTTGTTGTGCGGTGTCCAATACGGAATCCTCTGCACAGACATAGAAGACTCCCACGCTATTCAGCAGATGGGATCCGCTAGAACCGCGTTCTGTCCTCCGAAAATAGGGGATTTCCCTTGGGAAAATCCCTACAGAAATCCCCACTAATCACCAGGAATTTCCCATTGCATCGCCATTATCATGGCGTACCATTAAAGTAGAAGATAGTTTTCAAAGGGGGCGCGATGTCTCCAGTAGTGAGTGGCGATACTAGAAAGTATCAAGCCGAGCGACCGCACAAATCTCCTGACCACAGCCTGGTGTCTCCCTGTCAGTCTGCCTGTCCCCTGCATATGGATGTCCGGGAGTATATTGACCTGGTTGCCCAAGGCAAGATTATGGAGGCACTACAAACCATAAGAAGTGGCAATCCCTTCCCGTCCATCTGTGCCTACGTTTGCACTCATCCTTGCGAGGATGCTTGTCGCCGTTCTCAGGTAGATAAGTCCATAGCTGTTAGAGCCTTGAAAAGGTTTGCAGTGGAGTTCGGTGGTGACCGGATGGTGCGGGCTGAAGCCGAAACAACGCATCCAGAGAAGATCGCTATTGTAGGCTCTGGTCCGGCAGGAATGGCTTGTGCGTACTATCTGAGGAAGCTGGGTTACCCGGTAACCATCTTCGAAGCTCATTCGGAGCTTGGTGGCATGCTGCGAACTGGTATTCCTCAATATCGTCTCCCCCGTAAGGTGTTGGACACCGAGATTGAAAGGCTAACCGGGATAGGGGTGGAAATCAGGACAAATACACGGGTGGTATCCTTGGATCTGCTATTTGACCTAGGCTACAAAGCTATCTTCGTCACCATAGGTGCCCATCAGGGCCTCAGATTGGGAATAGAGGGTGAGGAGAGCCCAGGCGTGATAGACGGAGCGACGTTTCTCCGGGAAGTGAACCTTGGTCTGAAGCCGTCCTTAGGGAAAGCCGTGGCTGTGGTGGGAGGTGGCAATGTGGCCATTGATGCTGCTCGCACAGCAGCTCGGCTCGGAGTCAAGAAAGTGAAAATTATTTACCGCCGCAGTCAGGCGGAAATGCCAGCCAATGCCGGGGAGGTAGAGCTCGCTCTTGGCGAAGGCATTGAAGTAATGTTCCTGGCAACACCGACCAAGATAAAGCGTGAAAATGGAAAGCTGGTCGTAACTTGCATAAAGATGGAACTTGGTGAGCCAGATGCCCGTGGCCGTCGTCAACCTGTACCAATCAAAGACAGCGACTTCATTGAAAGGTTCGATACGCTAATCACGGCTATTGGACAAGCACCCCAAACCCCAACGGATTTCCGTGTGCGCATGGGTAGGGGTAGTACCATTCAAGTCGACCCAATCACCCTTACCACTAACAGAGCTGGGGTCTTCGCAGGAGGCGATGCCGTCACCGGGCCTGCAACCGTGACCGAAGCATTGGCCGCGGGAAGGCTAGCGGCCTCACGTATTGACGACTATCTCCAGCACAGATACCCCTTACCCAGTGGAGGTAGGCCAACTCTGACCACTGACCTGCTGCCCAAAACAATAGAAATGATAAGGAAAATGAGCCGGCTTGAGCCGCCGATTCTGCCTCCTGAAACGAGGGCGAAGGACTTCGAGCCTGTGGAGCTTGTCTATGACTGGGAAGCTGCGGTGAACGAAGCAAGAAGGTGTCTGCGGTGTGGAGTGGGGGCTGAGATCCTGTTCCAAGACAAGTGTGCCACTTGTCTTACCTGTCTCAGGGTCTGTCCTTATCACGTGCCTTATCTGGATGCCAGCGGCACCATTCAGATACCGGCTGACCAGTGCCTGGCGTGTGGAATATGTGTGGCAGAGTGCCCAGCGAAGGCAATAATCTTGAGAAAGCCCTATGACCGACGTCAGATAACAGAAGAGCTAGAGCATGTAATTAAGTCTGGAACCGAAGCGAAGCTCAAGCCCCTCATTATCGGCTTCTGTTGCCAGTACGGCCTTTTCGGAACTGGCAGTTTGGCAAGCCTGTGGAAGGGAGCCAGGGCCGGCATCTGGATTTTGCCTGTTCTCTGTGTTGCCAAGGTGGAGGCCGAGCACATGCTGCGCGCTTTTGAGATAGGTGCTGAGGGAGTTTTCATTGCTGGGTGCGGAAAACAATGCGCTCGAGAAAACACAGCCACCTGGCTACAGCAACGG
Organism: Chloroflexota bacterium; assembly: GCA_016876035.1. GTDB lineage: Bacteria > Chloroflexota > Dehalococcoidia > UBA2247 > RBG-13-53-26 > VGOE01. The sequence goes on along the minus strand of VGOE01000011.1, from coordinate 24,560 downwards.
ATGGAAAAGGTCAGAAAGACACTGTCCCAGATCGGACTTGAGCCGGAGCGCTTGCAGGCTTTTCTTCCAGACAGCACCAATGGGAATCCCGCCGCGGAGTTGGACAAGTTCACTGAGCAAATAGGTCAGCTCCATTTAGCGACGGCAATTAAGATGGAGGTGGCAAGGTGATAGTCGCAGAGCAGAAGCCTTTGGACGAAATCAGACGGATGATCGGGCCTTACGAAAGACTGCTGATCGTTGGTTGTGGCACTTGCATGACGGTTTGCAATGCTGGTGGCGAGCGCGAGGTCTCATTCCTCCATAACGCATTGCGGCTAGCCCAGGTCAAGATTGGCGATGGGACACACGCCTTTGCAGAATATACCGTGAAGAGGCAATGCGATCCTGAATTCTTGGAGCCACTCGCTGACAGAGTGGGCGAAGTAGATGCCATTCTGTCCTTAGGTTGTGGTATTGGGGTTCAGGCAATAGCCGAACGCTTTGCGGATATACCTGTCATGCCCGGCGTTAATACCTCTTTCATGGGTATGGCCAAGGAGTTGGGTGTGTGGGATGAGCGGTGTGCTGCCTGTGGAGATTGCAGGTTAGAGGATACTGCTGGCATCTGCCCTATCACCAGGTGTACCAAGGGGATACTTAACGGTCCCTGCGCTGGTGTGAAGGACAACAAATGTGAAGCCAACAAAGAGGCAGATTGTGCCTGGGTTCTCATCTACAAGCGCCTCGAACGGCTGCAGCAACTGGACAGAATGAGGCGCTATTATCCCCCGAGAAACTTCCGGGCCATCCCCAGGCCAAAAAGGATAGTGGTCAAAGCAACGGCCAATGCAGGAGAGGGCAATGGCTAAATCGCTATTTGAGGAAAAACTCTACTCCGATAGGTTTCTGGTAACAACCGAGGTCGGACCACCCAAGAGTGCAGATGCCTCGGAAATGGTTCACCACATAGATTTGCTTAAGGAAAGGGTCGATGCCATAAATATTACCGACCATCAGAGTTCGGTAATGCGCTTTCCTTCGCTGGGTGGCTGTCTCTTTGTAAAGGAGCACGGTGGCGAGCCTATCCTTCAGATGACCTGCCGTGACCGTAACCGCCTGGCACTTCAGGCAGATCTTCTCCTGGCATACTCCAGAGGCGTCACCAATGTGCTTTGCCTCACAGGAGATTCGGTTGACGTGGGTGACCACAAAGAAGCCAAGCCTGTCTTTGACCTGGATTCGGTTCAATTGTTGAAGATGATCAAGACCATTGAATCAGGAACAGATATGGGCGGTAACGCTCTCAAAAGCGCTCCCAAATTCTGCGTTGGTGCCACGGTTCATCCGGAAGCAGACTTCATCGAGCCACAACTCATCAAGTTTGAAAAGAAGGTGGCGGCCGGAGCGCAGTTCTTCCAGACCCAGGGCATTTTCGACCTGGCCAGCCTGCGGAGGTTCATGCAATACGCTTCCCAGTTCAATGTGAAAATTCTGGCTGGGATCATAGTCTTATCCTCGGCGAGGATGGCCAAGTACATGAATGATAATGTCCCCGGAATAACAGTGCCTCAAACCGTCATCGATGAGCTAGCCAGCGCCGAGAAAGGTAAGGGTCTGCAGAAAGGAATCGACATCGCAGCCAGATTCATAAGAGCCATAAGGGAGGAAAACCTATGCCACGGCGTCCATATTATGGCGGTGGGCAATGAAAAGGTCGTGCCTGATATCTTGGAGGCGGCTCAAGTTGTCGGTGCGCATCATTGACGTGGCGCTCTAGCCGAGCACGGTTGTGTATTGAGCGCGCCGATGAAGATCCAATTGTTAAGAAGGAGGATAAGATGGAAAGGAATAAGATGATTCTGATCATGGATGATGAGCCTGATTTTGTGGACGCCTTCTCGAAAACCATGGAAGCTAAATCATACCAGGTGGTTGCTGCATCGAGTGCCACCAAATTTCAGGATGCGGTGAGACTGAATCCAGGTGTGATCGTTCTGGGGACCATCGCTCCATCTGGGGAAGCATTTCGATTGCATCGATGGCTGAAAGGCCATCCCAGATACAGGGAGATACCAATCTTAGTCATCGATGCCAGGGAAGAGGAGCGACCTGTAAGGGGATGGAGTAGAGATGAGGGTCTGCAACTCGAGGCTGAGGACTATGTAACCAAACCTATCGAGCCAGCTTCACTGGTGCCTCGGGTTATTGGCCTGCTTGAAGAAGCGACGCGGAGGATAAAAATACTGGTAGTGGATGACCATACTATGGTCCGTGATGGAATATGTGCCGTTCTAGCATTGCAAAAGGATATGGCGGTGGTGGGCGAGGCAGTTAATGGGCAAGACGCCATTGACAAAGTGATGCGGCTCATACCAGATGTGGTTCTAATGGACATAGTGATGCCGGTGATGAGCGGTCTGGAAGCAACAAAACGAATAAGCAGGGAATGTCCTCAAACGAAGGTGTTGATTTTGACGCAGTACGACGAGGATGAGAACATGTTTGTTGCCAAGCAGGCGGGGGCCTATGGCTTCATTGCCAAGAGGGCCGCCAGCTCAGATCTGCTCACTGGCATAAGGGCAGTAGGTGCAGGAAGGTACTTTCCTCCGGCTTTTGCCTACGTAACTGTCAACTGGCCAGAGGGCGAAAGACCATAAATTTGCTCTGCGATAGGCCCCCAGGCGTAATGGTTTGCCCTTAGTCCTCCGGTGTGGTGTCTCTGAAAACACTCAACGGTAGAGTTATCCGCGCCATCTCTGTCCCTGCTGCGAAGGATAGAGATCCGGAAGTACGTGACGGCGGATTCCACGCTTGATACGGAAGGGGCGACCGTAAGGTCATAACAGAGACACTACACTAAGCGGTTCGGGGCATACCGTGGAGATTATCCCTGAAACAGCCTCCCTATTTCGAAACCCTTTCGTCAACAAGGAAGGCAATTCTACTAGCTCTATCCATAAACTTCTCTTCGTCTTCACGGAAAATCCGTCCCAGTTCTGTTTCATAGCCACCCTGAGCGCTGTACCCGCCAAGGGCATCGCTCACTGCCTGGGCCCCTTCCATATCGTCAAACCAAACCTCCATTATGCAGTCAAAGTCTGGTTCCTCGACCCCAAACGGAGCAATGACATAGTTCCTCACGTACCTCCTGAAGGTCGGGAAATGCTTCAAGGACAAGGGCACATGTACTTCCTCATAATACTTGACAAACTCTTCTCGCGAAAGGCCAGGCTTTCTCTTGATCAACGTCATTGATTTAATCATAAATCAGTTACCTCCCACAGCTTTATTCGGGATACCGCCAGGGATCAATCTTGAACCGTCGGGCAGCCATTGAGGTAGACTACTTGTAGGGGGCTGCCATCGACCAGGAAGAATCGCTTCCGCTCATTCACCTGAGTCTGCCCTTTTGAGCCGATCTGGCTACTCAGCCATTGGGCTTTTAGGCTTTGAGCTTCAGTTCGGGATGTCGTGCCGCAATCATCTGACGCATCCCTTCCCGCCATTTCACCCGGCAATCCCCAACCAGCTCTCTGCGTCTAGTGTTGTCAGTGACTATGTGTCTGACAGCCTCCGGGATGTGCAGAAACTCGGGTTTCAGCCCTGCGATCTCTCCCATATAGCGACAATAGGTCTCCTCATCGACCGCGTCATCGCCTCCCCAGTTGACGATGGTGGCCGGCACACTTGCTGCGGCGAGCAGCCCAGCAATCTGAGCGTTAATGTCATCCTGGTGAATAGGAGTGGTCACTGAGGGGCGACCCTCCATAGTAGGGATTGGCTGGCCTGCCAGCATCCAATCGAACTGATATGCAGGCAAGCCTCCATTTGGCCCGTAGGACGTGTTCATTCGTGCGATGATGGTAGGCAGATTCAACTGGCGTGCCACGAACCTCGCCACTGCTTCCTCCGCCGTCTTCGAGACAGCATATGTAGGAGTATACACAGATCGAGCCCCACCTAGCGGATCTGTTTCCTTGACCGGGTAGTAGGGATCTTGAGGCGTCTCATAGATTGAGCATGTCGACATTACAAAGAATGCCCTTGCCTTGCGGCAATGGCTCATTAGGAGACCAGTACCCTCGGCATTGCTGCGCAAGGCATGATCGAAGTCGAGTCCGCCTCCCATGTAGGCGGCAAAGTGAATTACGTAAGTGAAATCATCCGGCAGTTGGCTGAAATCGGGATCAGCCAGGTCCACCATCCGAGTAATGATGCCCAACTCCTCCATCTCTTCCCGCTTGGCTGCGTGCACATTGAGTCCCACCTTCTCCGCCTCCTCCCGCCTGGCCTTATCCCGAAATCGTGCTAGACCCCAGACTTCATTGTTCTTAGCCAACTCCACAGCCAGCGGAAAGCCGATTTGGCCCGTAAGACCGGTAAACAAAATTCTCTCATTTCGCAACGTTTTCATCTCTTCTTTCCTCCTTCTGGAGCTCGTGGGCCACCTTCTTTTTCCTCAGTGCCCTATGTCAGTTCATCTTTGCGGCTAACGCAGGATATGGCTTCAAATTAGCCGCTTTCCTTGAAGAGTGATGATCTCCGAGAAACAGATCCGATAGGGTGAGGTATTCAGCGCTAAGGGCAGTCAATCACCACTTGAGGTCTAGCCTCAAATGTAGGCTCCATTGTCTTAGAGCGTCCCAGTTTACTCTGTCAATCAAGCAGCAGACACCAACCCAAGGAGGCGTAGCTCTTACCTCTTCGTATATTGCGGTGCCTTGCGAGCGCGCCTAAGCCCGTATTTCTTACGCTCCTTTATCCTGGCATCCCTGGTGAGCAATCCATACTGACGCAACACAGGTTTTAGGCCGGCGTCGGCTTCTACCAGGGCACGGGCGATGCCATGACGAATAGCTCCAGCCTGCCCTGAAATCCCTCCCCCCTCCACTTTTGCTACGCCATTGAACTTATCGAGCGTATTAGTGACTCGCAACGGCTCAAGCACTATCGATTGTAGGGCAGGCAGCGGCAAATGTTCCTCCAAAGGTCTACCATTGATGACAATATTGCCACTGCCGCTCACCAATCTCACTCTTGCTATGGAGGTCTTCCTCTTTCCTGTTCCGTAGAAATGAGCCTGATCAGTCACCTAACCCCCCTTGTTGTACTTGAGCCTGATGTGGATGAGTATCCCCGGCATAAATCTTGAGCCTCTGCAACATGGCGCGTCCCTGCCGATTGTGCGGAAGCATGCCCTTTACCGCGTGCCTGATAACACGAGTAGGGTCTGCCTCCAGCATCTGGCCAAGTGTCTGTTTTCTTAATCCCCCCGGATATTGAGTATGTCGGTAGTAAATCTTCTCTTCGACTTTCTTGCCCGTCACACGAATCTTAGCCGCGTTTGTTACAATAACAAAGTCTCCCACATCGATGTGTCGCGAATACATCGGTTTGCCTTTGCCCTGGAGCCGCACCGCTATCTCGGTAGCCACTCTACCCAAGGTCTTCCCAGAGACATCCATCAGCCACCACTTACGCTCAATCTCAGAAGCCTTTACGCTATACGTTTTCATCTTGCGTCACATCTCCTCGAACGGGGGAAAATCATTATAATTGACCTTCGTTAGACACAAACCTTGAGGCGGGGCAGCCGGTCCTAACGCACCTGGCCGTCTGGACTCAGCCAGTGCCCAGAAGGTCTCCACTTCCAGCTTCCCCAGGCCCACCCGGATCAGGCCGCCTACAGTATTGCGCACCTGATGTGGCAAGAAGGAACTCGCCTCAATATCAAATATGACAAGGTCGCCCTGCTGGTTCACTTCGGCTCTGTAAACCCTGCGACGGGCCTGCCCTTCAATCACGCTCGCAAAAGAAGCAAAGTCATGCTCGCCAACAAGTTCTCGACAAGCACGATCCATATCTTCCGTATCAAGGGGGTGAGGAACAAAGTAGGTATATCTCCGCATCAGCGGAGATGGCGTAGACGTGTTCAGGATGGAATACCGATACTCCCGGCTCCAGGCATGGCGTCGAACGTCAAAACCATCGTCTGCGTAATAGGCAGCTTTAATGGCAATATCTGGTGGGAGATAGTGATTTAGCGCCCTGACCCAGGTCTTTGGAGGGAAACTTGAATTAGTCTTAAAACTCACTACTTGTCCTTTAGCATGAACCCCAGCATCAGTCCGACTTGCTATTGCAATGCGAACCTTTTCTCCCGTGAGCCTCTCTAAGGCACGCTCTGTTTCTCCCTGAATAGTTGACGCATTAGTCTGGTACTGGGAACCATGGTATCTAGTTCCATCGTACTCCATTATCAACACAACTCTAGTCTTTCCCTGAGTGGAAATGTCATCCCCCGTAGTTCCACCTACTTCACCAATTCAAGAAGTGCCATCGCCGCCCCGTCACCAACGCGTTGCCCAATCTTGAGCACTCGCGTATATCCACCGTTCCGATCAACATATCTTTTGGCAAGCTCATCGAAGAGTTTCTCTATCACTTTTCTATCGCCCACCACACCGACTGCCTGGCGCCTGGCGTGGAGACTACCATTCTTTCCCAGGGTAATCATCTTTTCTGCTATGCTGCGAACCTCCTTAGCCTTGGCTTCAGTGGTAAAAATCCGCTCGTGCCTCAGGAGGTCGGCAGTCAGGTTATGATAGACCGCCATTCTGTGCCCCGTACGTCTTGAGAGCCTCCGGCCAACTACTCTATGTCTCATCATTCCCCTCTGATCTTAACGTCAAACCCATACTCGAGAGACGTTCCTGCAGTTCTTGTACAGACTTCTGTCCCAATTTCTTCAGCGAGAGCAGTTCCTGTTCGGTCATTTCCAACACTTGGCCTACCTTGCTAATCTTGTTTCTTCTCAAGCAGTTGAAGACACGAGGCGAAAGCCCAAGTTGCTCCAGCGGCATCTCATAGTACTCCGTTGATACAGCCATGGCTGCTGGCGGTTTCCCAGGTTCGTCAGATGGAGCAGGGACAAGACTGGAAAATTGCTCCGTCAATATCTGGGCACTCTGACTGATCGCCTCTACCGGTGAAATAGTACCATCAGTCCAGACATCAATGACAAGCTTCTCATAGTCATTGCGTTCAGCGTACTTCGTCCGCTCGACGGAGTAATTGACCTTGCGCACTGGAGTGAAGATGGCATCCACAGGGATTATTCCTATAGCCAGACCATCCTGGTAAGAACCAGGAACATAGCCCGTTCCTAGCACCACGTTGAACTCGACGGAAAGTCTGGCCTCTTCTGAGTCCAGAGTGGCTAGGTGAAGCTCAGGATTGGCAATCTCAAAATCCGCTGATGGCTTAATATCACCAGCGCACACCTCTCCTTCTCCCTCCACTTCTAGAAATAGCTTGCCGGGCTGCTTGGTTACGGGGCATAATCGCAAAGCCTTTACGTTCAGCAGAAACTGTGTCGCATCTTCCTTAACATTCGGGATAGTAGAAAACTCGTGCTGTATTCCTTCAATCTTTATCCAGTTCACTGCTGCTCCCAGCAGGGAACTGAGGAGCACACGCCGCAAAGCATTGCCCAAGGTAGTCCCGAAACCTCTTTCCAAAGGCTCTACCACCAAACGGGCATAGTAGTCTTGCCTTTTCGCGCACTCGACTTTCGGCGTCACAAGGTAGGACAAAACTGCAATCTCCTTTCGGAACTATCGGGAGTAGTACTCCACGATCATCTTCCCATCGAACTTCGCCATGGCTTCCTCAACTGTAGGAAGCGTCAACACTTTCCCAGACAAGTTATTCTTGTCTAGGCTTAACCAGCTAGGAATGACCTTGGAATCAACCCTCTCTAAGGCCATCTTATATGGTTCTTTGTTAAGACTGTTCTCCCGCCAAGCAATGACATCGCCGGGTTTGACGAGAAAGGATGGGATGTCGACCTTTCGCCCGTTAACGCTGAGGTGACCGTGACTCACCAGTTGCCTGGCCTGACTGCGGGAATCGGCAAAACCAAGGGAATAAACAGTACTATCCAGTCGCCTCTCCAGCAACTGCATTAGGTTCTCCCCTGTCATACCAGGGCTCCTCTCAGCCCTGGTGAAAAGACCGTAAAATTGCCGTTCCAGCACCCCATAGCTATATCTGGCCTTCTGTTTTTCCCGAAGCCGTATGCCGTAGTCAGAGGGGCGGCGCGGACGCGCAGGACGCTTTCCAGGCAGTGTTGGCCGCCTTTCCATGGCACACTTGGGGGTAGCACACCTTTCTCCCTTGAGCATTAGCTTTTCACCAACACGACGGCATAATCGGCAAACTGGTCCAGTATAGCGAGCCATAATCCCCTAAACTCTCCTTCTCTTCGGTGGCCGGCAACCATTATGTGGAATAGGTGTCACATCTCTAATACTGGTTATATTCAGACCGGCAATCTGAAGTGCTCGAATAGCAGCTTCTCGGCCACTGCCTGGCCCTTTGACAAATACTTCTACCTGGCGCAATCCGTGATCCCTGGCACGTTTAGCTGCACCCTCGGCTGCCATTTGGGCAGCGTAAGGAGTACCCTTGCGCGAGCCTTTGAAACCACCAGTGCCTGAACTTCCCCAGGCGATCACATTCCCGACAGGATCAGTGAGAGTAACGATCACATTATTGAAAGTGGAATGGATGTAGACTTTTCCCTGGGGAACAGCTTTTTTCTCTCTTCTCTTCGACCTGGGCCTGCCCTTCTTCTTCTCTACCATTTCTTACCAACCTTTACTTCTTGGCCATACCACGGCGTCTGCCTCTACCAGCCACAGTCTGTCGCGGCCCCCGCTTCGTCCGAGCATTAGTCTTTGTACGTTGCCCTCGAACAGGTAGCCTATGGCGGTGCCGTAGACCTCGGTAGGAACCAATCTCTGTCAGCCGACTGATATTCAGGCTTGTCTCCTTCCTCAATTCCCCTTCTACCCTACATTGCTTATCAACGTATTCACGCAGACGGCTGATCTCTTCTTCTGTCAGATCACTGGCCTTCTTGTCGGGCCTTATGCCAGTTTGTGCCAGAATGGCCTTACCCAAGCTGGGACCAATCCCATAAATGTACTGTAGGCTAATCTCTATGTGCTTTCCGGCGGGAATGTCAACACCTGCTATGCGTGGCACTTAAACCTCCCCTTCATCCCTGTCTTTGCTTATGTTTGGGATTAGTACAGATGATCCTCACCAGACCCTTCCGTTTCACTATCTTACACTGCTTGCAACGTCTCTTGACCGAAGCCCTGACCTTCACAACTTTCTCCCATTCAATTACTTGTAGCGATAGATGACTCTACCTCGGTTCAAATCATAAGGTGAGAGCTCCACTCGGACGATGTCACCCGGCAAAATCTTGATAAAGTGACGCCTCATCCTGCCTGAAATATGTGCCAGCACCTTATGCCCATTCGGTAGTTCAACACGAAACATCGCATTGGGCAGACATTCCAGTACTTTCCCTTCGACCTCTATTCTTTCTTTCTTAGCCATCAGCCTCGTTTACGGTGCGGTGAGTATCTCCGGCTCCCCGTCAGTAATGGCAATGGTATGCTCAAAGTGCGCTGAAAGGCTGCCATCAGCAGTGACCACTGTCCATTGGTCGTTATAAACAGCTGTACGCCAGTCACCAGCGTTCACCATCGGCTCGATAGCTAGAGTCATTCCCTCTCGCAACACAATACCTTGCCCAGGAAGCCCAAAATTGGGAATTTGAGGCTCTTCGTGCATATCCCGCCCAATACCATGCCCAGTATATTCTCTCACTACCGAGAAGCCTCTTGATTCCGCATAGTTCTGGATGGCCGACGAGATATCCCCTAAACGCGCTCCCTTCTTTGCCGCTGCAATACCAGCCACTAAAGCACCCTCCGTAACCTCTAGAAGCCTCTTGGCCTCCGGGCTGATATTGCCTACGCCGACAGTGATTGCTGCGTCGCCTTGAAAACCGTCCAGAATTGCTCCTACATCCAATGAAACTATGTCTCCTTCGTGCAGTACCCGCTCTCCAGGGATGCCATGAACTACTTCATTATTTATCGACACGCATAGGTTAGCCGGAAAACCCCGATACCCTTTGAAAGAAGACCTGGCTCCACATCTGGCTAACTCCTGCACGCAGATTGAATCGAGCTCCTGGGTTCTAATGCCCGGTCTAATGCCTTTAGCCAACGTCTGCAGGGTTCTACATACAATCCTTCCTGCCTCCCGCATAACGGCAATTTCATCATGAGACTTTACAATTATACCCATTTGTTCCTTAGGAGAGCAACGCAACAAGTTTTCTGTTTACCTCTTCTATTGCTCTTTCGCCATCTATTTCCACCAGCTTCCCGTCCTGCCTATAGTAGTCAATAAGAGGGGCGGTTTGAGCAAAATATGTCTCTAATCTCTTCCGAGCTGTTTCTAGCGTATCGTCTGCACGTTGATAAAGCTCGCCACCACAGGCATCGCATTTTCCTGCCACCTTGGGTGGAGAAGAAACTAGGTGATACGGCGCCTGGCACTGCCTGCAAATCCAGCGCCCACTTAGGCGGCGCAGAAGCTCCTTTTCAGAAACCCTGATATATATCACCTTTTCGATACCTTTATTTCCTAATGCCTTATCCAGAGCTTGAGCCTGCTCGATGGTTCTCGGAAAACCGTCCAACATGAACCCCTGCTTAATCCCATCAATATGCCGCAAGATCATCCTGATCGTCACTTCATCAGGAACAAGCAGCCCCTTTTCCATGTAAGATTTAGCTATCTTGCCAAGTTCAGTACCTTCCCTTTCAGCCTGACGAAAGAGATCGCCCGAAGCTATGTGCACCAGACCAGTCGCCTGGGAAAGCCTTTCCGCTTGCGTCCCTTTACCTGAACCTGGAGCACCCAGTAGAACTAAGCGCAACCTTATACCTCTCCGATTACTTGAGAAAACCCTCATAGCGGCGCATGAGTAATTGCGCCTCCAACTGTTTCATCGTATCCAAGGCGACACCGACCATAATCAATAAGGAAGTGCTCGAAAGAGCCACCACCTCAACGCCGGTGATCCGCCGCAGGATAAAAGGTGACACTGCGACTACACCTAAGAAGAGGGCACCAGCCCATGTAATGCGATTCACTACCTGGCTCAGATAAGTGGACGTCGCTGGCCCGGGGCGCACACCCGGGATGAAACCACCCTGCTTCTGCAAAGTCTCAGCCAGCGCCATTTGTTCGAAAATGACCATGGTATAGAAAAAGGCAAAGCCCACCACCAGGCCAAAATACACTATCCAGTAGCTCCAGTGATTAGCCCAGTCTTGAAAGAAGTCGGCTACGCCCCCGTGGAAATAGCTGCTTACGGTTTGGGGCAAGATCACCAGTGACATGGCAAAAATCAGCGGTATCATTCCAGCGGTGTTCACCCGCAGGGGAATGTGCGTTGCACCAGACTGCCGGTACATCCTTCGCCCTCGAAAGACGCTTCTCGAGTAGTGTACTGGTATGCGCCGATGTGCCTCCGTGAAGATGACAATCAGCACCACCGTCGCCAGGCCTAGCAGCGCAAAACCGAGTAATGCTATCAGTTTGTCAGGCGCAATGAAGCCTCGGTTTACCATGTCTGGTATACCCGCCACGATGCCAGCAAAGATAATCATCGAAATACCGCTACCGATACCACGCTCCTGGATGAGTTCACCCAGCCAGACCAGAAACATGGTCCCTGCTGTCATGGACACGATTATCGTCACTGTAGTTAAATCGCCTGAAGCTCCGATACCACCCTCTCGCCTTAGCAGCACAAGCTGACCGTAGCCCTGTAGACAAGCCAGGGGTACCGTCAGCCAGTGCGTATAGAGGTTAATCTTGTTTCTTCCTGCCTCTCCCTCCTTAGAGAGAGCCTGCAACCTCGGGATAACCGGCACCAGTAACTGCATAATAATGGAGGCCGTGATGTACGGATATACTCCCATGGCGACAACGCTGAAATTGCGCATCGCCCCGCCGCTAAACAGGTCGAGCATACCCAAAAATAGATTCCTGTCGAAAATATTTTGTAAAGCATCAGGGTCAACACCTGGAACCGGAATATGTGCAACAAAGCGGAAGATTACCAGAGCGCCTAGGGTGAAGAGAATCCGACGCCTTAGATCGGGTAAGCTGAAAGCATCTATTAACGCTTGGGCTAGGCGAGGCTTGCTAGCTTGCCTTTGGTGCACTTCCTGCTTCCTCCACTCTGCCCCCTGCTGCTTCAATCTTCTTTCTGGCAGCAGTCGAGAACTTGTCGGCCCTCACTATCAGCTCTTGGTCTAATTCACCCATGCCCAAGATTTTCACCGGTTTCCAAGCCGACCTGATTAGCCCCGCCTCCAGCAGAATCTCACGATCCACCACGCTACCCTTCTCGAAGACATTAAGCCTGCCCAAGTTCACCACTGAGTATTCGTTTCTGAAAATATTGGTAAAACCACGCCTCGCCGGCAGCCGCTTAACTAAAGGCAACTGCCCTCCCTCGAAGTGAGCGGGAATGTGAGGGCCACTGCGTGACTTCTGCCCTTTTTGGCCTTTCCCCGAATACCTTCCATGCCCGCTACCTAACCCTCGCCCAACACGCTTCCTCTTATGCTTTGACCCCGGGCTGGGAACAAGCTCATTCTGCCCTGGCATTATTCCTCCGCCTGCTCCACTTCAACTAGGTGTCTGACCTTGGCCAGCATGCCGCGAATCGCAGGGGAATCATCATGGCTCACCCGTTGATGCAAACGGCGAAGCCCAAGCGCCCTGATAGTCATCTTCTGCTCTCTTGCGTAACCGATATCACTCTTGACCCAGGTGACGTAGAGCCTAGTCACTGATCCCTTCGCTTTCTTTGCTATGTTGATGTCCTCCGCTTGGCGATCTCTTTCTCTGGCTCCCTCAGCCGGCACAGCGCAATTACGGTCGCCTTTACCAGATTGACGGGATTGGAACTCCCTAGAGACTTAGTAAGGATGTCTCTCACGCCGGCCGCTTCAAGCACAGCTCGAACGCTGCCGCCAGCGATAACGCCGGTACCTGGTGCTGCAGGCCTAAGGAGAATCTTGGCTGCTCCAAACTTAACCGTTATTTCATGTGGGATGGTTGTTCCAGCTAGAGGCACTGTAGCCAGGTTCTTCCTAGCAATAGTGCCCGCTTTCTGAATCGCCTGGGAAACCTCCTTCGCTTTACCCATCCCGATACCTAATTGTCCCTTCCCATCGCCAACGGCTACCAAAGCACTGAAACTGAGATTCTTGCCTCCTTTGACCACCTTGGCGACGCGGTTTACAGAGATCAACTTCTCAACTAATTCTTCTTTGGGTTCTAGCTCCTGTTCTTCCATCCTATTCCTGTTGTCAAAAATCTAGACCCGACTGCCTGGCCGCTTCAGCCAAGGCTTTAACCCGACCGTGATACTTATTCCTGCCTCTGTCAAAGACAACCTGAGTTATTCCCTTCTCCTTAGCTCGCTGCGCAATAAGTGAACCCACAGATGCGGCAGTGCCAATTTTCCCCTGTGTCTCCTCGCTCGTCTTCAGTTCAAGGCTGGACGCTGCTGCCAGAGTATGGGATCTGACATCGTCTATAACCTGGGCGTAGATGTGATTTAAGCTGCGGAAAACACGCAACCTTGGTCTTGCCTTCTGGCCCAGCCTTTTCTGCCGTCTCCTAACGCTCATGGCCATGCCTTATTTCTTTTTCCCTCCTGCCCTACCAGCCTTGCCAGGCTTAAGGCGAACTTGCTCTCCGGAATACCTGACGCCCTTGCCTTTGTAGGCATCAGGAGGATGAATTGCTCGGATATCAGCGGCCACCTGCCCTACCTTCTCTTTGTCGACCCCTGAAACCTTGATTCTACTGGGGCCCTCTGCGGTTAGAGTTATGCCCGGGGGAGGCACCACTTCCACCGGATGTGTATAGCCTGCTTGAAGGATTATCTTATCACCTACACTCTGAACGCGGTAACCGACTCCGACGATGTCCAGGTATTTCTCAAAGCCCTTGTCTACCCCCTTCACCATATTGGCCAAGACGCTGCGAGTTAATCCGTGTAGGGCACGGTAAATCTTTTGGTCACTGGCACGAGAAACGACTATGCACCCATCCTTCACCGCGATAGAAATCGCAGGATCGAAGGAGCGACATAGCTCCCCCTTCGGCCCCTTAACAGTGACCTCATTTTGCCGAATATCTACCGTTACCTTCTCCGGTAATAGTATGGGGAGTCGGCCTACTCTAGACATTGCTGACCTGCCAAAACACTTTCCCGCTGGTCACCAAACGTAGCACAGTAGCTCACCACCTAGTCGCTGCGCCCATGCCTTGTGACCAGTCATTACTCCTTTAGACGTAGAAAGGATAGAAATACCTAGTCCCCCGTAAAGGCGCGGAATGTCTGATCTCTCCACATATACCCTTAGTCCAGGCTTGCTTACGCGCTTCAATCCCAGGATGGCCGGCTGATCCTTGTCGTAGTATTTGAGGTAGACTTTCATTACCCGCCCTGGCCTTGCCCGAAGCACCTCGTAATTGGCAATAAAGCCCTCCTCCTTCAATATCTTGGCAACTGCCAGCTTCATCTTAGACCAAGGCATCAAAGCAAACTCTTGTCTTGCCATATTGGCATTCCTTATCCTCGTCAGCATATCGGCGATAGGATCAGTAATCATCTCAGTTCACCAGCTTGATTTTCTCACACCAGCGATTTCTCCTTTGAGGGCAAGCTCTCGGAAGCAGATGCGACAAAGCCCAAACTTGCGCATATACCCTCGAGGTCGGCCACATAGATGACACCGATTGTGTTGTTGCACCCTATACTTGGGAGGCCGCTGCGATTTTAAGATCTTCGATAACTTTGCCAATTCACTAACCTCTCATAAAAGGAAAACCTAGGAGCTCCAGCAGACGTCTACCTTCTTCGTTAGAAGAGGCGGTGGTCACAATGGTGACCTCAAGCCCACGAGCCTTATCCACTTTGTCGTACTCGATTTCAGGAAAAACCAACTGATCCTTCAATCCCATACTATAGTTGCCCCGGCCATCGAATGAATCCCTTGACATGCCACGAAAATCCCTGATACGAGGTAGCACTGCGTTGATCAATCTATCCAAGAATTCATACATCCGCCTGCCGCGCAGAGTCACCATCATCCCGATGGGCATGCCAGTTCTCAGTTTGAAGGCTGCAATGGATCTCTTGGCACGAGTAATCACTGGATGCTGCCCTGAAATAGAGGCCAAATCCTTTTCAGCCGCCTCTAGTGCCTTGGCGTTTTGAATTGCTTCTCCTAAACCTATGTTGAGCACAATACTCTTCAATCGTGGCACCTGCATGACGTTAGTATAGCTGAACTCGCCCATCATAGCAGGTACAATCTCCCGCCGATACTTTTCCTGCAGCCTTGGCAAGGTGCGCTTCTGCACCATCAGTCAATTACCTCGTGACACGAAGAACAAACACGCACTTTCTTTCCCTCCAGGAAACGAAAGGCCACCCGAGTAGGTTGAGTACACTTGTTGCAGACCAACATCACCTTAGATATGTGCACAGGTGCCTCAAGCTCGATAATCCCCGCCTGCCTCACCTTTGCCCTGGCCCTGGAGTGTCTCTTGATCATATTAACACCCTCGACAGAAACACGCTCTTCCACAGGGTAAACAAACCGTACTTTACCCTTTTTACCCCTGTCCTTGCCACGCATAATGAGCACAGTATCGTTTTTACGGATCTTCATTGTCTACAGTACCTCAGGTGCTAGGGAGATGATCCTTGTGAAATCCCGCTCCCTCAACTCTCTGGCTACCGGGCCGAAGATGCGAGTCCCTCTCGGGTTATTCTGATCAGTAAGAATCACCGCAGCATTATCGTCAAATCTGATATACGAACCATCGGGGCGCCGATAAGCCCTGGCCGTACGCACTACAACTGCTCTCACCACTTCACCTTTCTTCACCATCCCTCTGGGAACTGCCTGCTTTACAGAGGCAACAATGACATCTCCAATCCGAGCGTACCTTCGCCTCGTACCTCCAGGTACGTTGATACACATAATGAATCTCGCCCCACTGTTGTCAGCTACTCTCAACCTAGTCCGAGGCTGAATCATTGAGCACCTCTTCTACGACTTCCACCTTGGATACCGTCCCCAAAACACGCCAATGTTTCGTCTTAGCAAGGGGGCGACTCGCTTCAATCCTTACCATGTCGCCGACTCGACAAGCGTTACTTTCATCATGAGCTTTCAGTTTCACCAATCGTCTAGTGACCTTCCTATAGACAGGGTGAGGTCTCAGCGATTCCACAGCTACAACCACAGTCTTGTCCATTCCGTCACTCACCACGCGGCCAACCAGAGTCTTGCGTATTTTCTTCATGAACTGCCTAACCCCTTCATGTACCTACCTACACCCACTGGTACCAGGCATCTTACTGTTGTTCCTACCAACCATCTAAGCTTTTGACAGTTGCCTCTCTCGCATTATGGTCATCATTCTAGCAATGTTCCTCTTTACCCTGCAAATCTCACGATGATTCACGAGTTGCCTGGTCTCCAAGCGAAAGCGGAGATTAAATGGCTCCCGCCGTGCTTCCTCGAGTTGTTTTGTCAATTCCTGATCACCGAGGGCCCGAATTTCATCCACTCTCACTGGCCGCTCCCTTGGCTACAAACCTCGTCTTAATGGGAAGTTTATGAGCAGCAAGGCGCATTGCTTCCCTGGCGAGTTCCTCATTGACGCCGCTGATCTCAAAAAGAATTCTCCCTGGTTTGACCACAGCTACCCAGTAATCCGGGGTGCCTTTACCGCCGCCCATGCGCGTCTCGGCCGGCTTCTTGGTCATCGACACATCAGGGAAAACGCGAATCCACAACTTGACACCACGGCGAAGGTAATGCACGATAGATCGCCGTGCTGCTTCGATCTGCCTTGCCGTGAGCCAGGCGCTACCCATTGATTGAAGTCCAAAATCACCGAAAACAACGCTGTTCCCTGACTGTGCCCTTCCCTTCAATCTAATCTTATGTACTTTCCGGTGCTTTACCCTTTTCGGTTGCAGCATTGCCCTTTACCTCATCCCTAATCATTTGCTCCGAGTCTCTTGCCTGTGCCTGTCCCTCGCCGCCTAGTACCGCAGCCGGCGACGTGACTTCCATTTCCTCCTCAGCCCTTTCGGGAAGAATATCGCCCCTGTAGATCCAGACCTTCACCCCGATGCGTCCCAACAGGGTATGCGCTTCGCAAATCCCATAATCGATGTCAGCGCGCAATGTATGCAACGGTACTCTTCCCTCATGGAAAGTTGCCTTACGGGCTATTTCGGCCCCACCCAACCTCCCAGAACACTTTACCTTCACCCCCTTGGCACCAGCTTGCATGGTTCTAGCTATCGCTCGCTTCACAGCCCTGCGATAAGCAATCTGACGCTCAATTTGATTAGCAATATTCTTGCCTACCAGGCGAGCATCCAACTCCGGATCACGAACTTCTTGGATGTTCAACCGTACCTTCCTACCACAAATGTCTTCCAGAGTACGTCTTAGCTCATCCACCCTCTGCCCGCCGCGACCAATAACGATTCCCGGTCTAGCAGTGTGAACAGTTACTACCACCTCATTTGCCCAGCGTTCGATTTCCATTCTGGAAATACCCGCATCTGAACTCCTCGATTCAATTAACCTACGAATGTGAAAATCCTCTTGCACAAAAGCAGCGTAATCCTTGCTCACATACCACTTGGAAAGCCAGTCATTAATAACGGCGATCCTGAAGCCTATAGGATGAACCTTCTGTCCCAATTATTCCTCCGTGTCAACGATAGCTGTGATATGACTCGACCGCCTGAGTATCGGTGTCACCCGCCCGCGAGCCTGGGCACGATGTCTTTTTAGTGTGGGCCCCTTGTCAATAAACAGATCCACGATCTTCAATTCGGCGATATCTGCCTGGGTATTATTCTCTGCATTAGCTGCCGCCGATTTGATAACTTTGGCTATTACCCGAGCTGAGGGAGAAGCATACAAATTGAGGAGTGCAAGCGCTTCCTCTACCTTTCTCCCTCGCACCAGCCCCGCTACTAAGGACACCTTGCGGGGTGATATGCCAACATAGCTGGTTACAGCTCTTACTCGCACTATTTCTTCTTCTCCGATTTAGCTACATGGCCCCTGAAGGTTCGGGTGGGAGCAAACTCGCCCAGCTTGTGTCCTACCATATTCTCTGTTACGAAGATAGGCACGTGCCTTCTCCCGTCGTGTACCGCAATAGTAAGCCCAAGCATCTCTGGAACGACAGTGGATGCCCGGGCCCACGTCTTTATCACCGTTTTCTCCCCAGCCTGCTTGGCCGCCTCGACCTTCTTCATGAGCTTTGCATCAACAAAGGGACCTTTCTTAATCGACCTTCCCATTAGCCTACTTTCTCCGTTTGACGATTAATCTGTCGCTTTGCTTCTTGCCCCGGGTCTTATGACCCAAGGCCGGTTTCCCCCACGGTGTCTTTGGATTCATGCCCCGGGGGTTTCTGCCCTCTCCCCCACCATGCGGATGGTCACGGGGGCTCATGGCTGAGCCTCGCACAACCGGCCGCCGCCCCAACCAGCGACTACGCCCTGCCTTGCCCAGGCTTATGTTCTGGTGATCCACATTCCCCACCTGACCAACGGTAGCCAAACAGGCACTGCGAACGCGACGCACTTCGCCAGACGGCAGCTTCAATAAGGTATAGCTATCCTCTCGCCCCATAATGTGAGCAGCAGCACCAGCACTGCGCACTATCTGCCCGCCCTTGCCCTGCTCAAGCTCGATATTGTGAATCGGCGTGCCAACAGGGATCTGACCCAAAGGCAAGGCGTTGCCCACCTTTGCCTCCACGCCGGGGCCGGAGCACACATTATCCCCTGGAGCCAATCCCAAGGGCGCTAGAATATAGCGTTTCTCTCCGTCAGCGTATTGAATCAAAGCGATACGAGCTGAGCGATTAGGGTCATACTCAATTGCCAGCACTTCAGCAGGAATACCAATCTTGTCCCGCTTGAAATCAATAATTCGAAGCATACGTTTAGCCCCACCGCCACGGTGACGCACAGTCACCTTACCTTGATTGTTACGCCCCCCCTTCTTCTTCAGTGGCACTAACATGGCTTTCTCTGGCTTTGTCTTTGTAATTTCCTCAAAGGTAGAGCCACTCATGCCTCGTCTACCTGGGGAAGTCGGTTTGTATACTTTCAGTCCCACTATCAAACACCCTCAAAATACTCAATCTTCTGACCCGGTTCCAAGGTGACCACTGCTTTTCTCCAAGGAGGGGTTTTCACCTGACGTCGTCCCATTCTTCGCGTCTTGCCAGGGACAGTCATGACGTCCACCTTCACCACCTTAACCTTGAAGGCCTTCTCCACTGCCTGCCTAACCTGTTGTTTGTTAGCTTTCCTCATCACCTCAAAGGTGTACTTATTCCGCTCCTGAAGCAGGGTGCTTTTCTCGCTGATTATGGGACGGCGTAAGACTTCGTAAGAATGCATTTCTAAGCTGCTCCCGGTGTAGACAGGTCCTCTCTGCCCCAAATGCGCTCCACCCGGCGCAACCCATCTACGCTAATTACCAAGAACTTGTAGGAAAGAAGGTCTAGCACGTTTAGCAGGCTAGCCGGTAGAGTCTTGGTCTTTGGCAGATTACGAGCCGATATCACAACATTTGACTCAGGTTCACCAGTGACAACCAGTGTCGAGTAATCTGCGCCTAGCGCTCTAAGCACACTGGCCATATCACCTGTCCTGGGTACCTCAAGTCCAAATTGATCTACTATAACCATCTCCCCTGAGGAAGCCTTTGCTGATAGCAGGCACTTCAGGGCAAGGCGGCGCATCTTCTTCGGCATTCTCTGTCTGTAGGTGCGGGGGTGAGGGCCAAAGACTATCCCCCCATGTCTGAGAAGCGGCGACCGTTTACTTCCCCGTCGCCCCCATCCAGTATGTTTCTGACGATATAGCTTTTTCGTACTTCCAGACACTTCCCCTCTTGTCTTGGTATTCACTGTGCCCAGCCGAGCATTAGCCAGTTGTCTAACCATCGCTTGATGAACCACCGCACCATTAAAAGGTACAGCGAAAACGCTATCGTCAATTTCGAGGTGGTCAATAACCTGTCCTGAAGCATTACGAACTGGAAACTGCATTACCCGCCCGTACCTTTACTCGATCGCTTGATAAGCAATAGCCCGTTCACTGCACCTGGCACCGCGCCTTTGATCAGTAGCAGATTGCGAGCCACATCTGATTGCATTACTTGAAGATTACGCACCGTCACTCGCCTGTGCCCCATGTGACCTGCCATTCTTGTCCCCTTCAGCACCCTCCCCGGATAAGTAGTGGAACCAACGGAACCAGGAGCACGGTGGCGATCCGATTGACCATGGGTCTTCGGTCCACCACGAAAGTGATATCTCTTTACTCCCCCTGCAAAGCCTTTCCCTTTCGATACACCGATAACGTCGACCCTATCGCCACTGTTGAAGATGCTCACATCTATCCTCTGCCCCACTTGAACAGAACCGGTTTCATCAACCCTGAACTCCCTGAGATGTTTAACTTGGTGCCCTACAGCCTTGAGGTGCCCCTTTTCTGGAGAATTCAGCCGCCCACTCTCCCCAAAGCCAAGCTGCACTGCATTGTAACCGTCGTTAGATTGGGTCTTTATTTGACAGACGAAACAGGGGCCAGCCTCAACCGCAGTGACTGCATGCAGTCTGCCGCCCTGGTCAAAGACCTGTGTCATGCCCACTTTTCGACCTAGAATTCCCCAAAAGGCCATCCTTATGTCTCCGTCCGTGCCACTCTCTGAAATAGTCGACTCCTCTTCCTAGAGTGACTCCAAAATCCACTCCTCAATGTCTTCAAATCCGTTAAGTTCTCGTACATCATTGTGCGTCTGCTCGCCTTACAGCTTTATCTCCACATCTACCCCAGATGGCAAATTCAACCGTGTCAGAGCCTCAATGGTCTTCGAGGTAGGATCAAGGATGTCAATTAGACGCTTATGAGTCCGAATCTCAAACTGTTCTCTTGAATCCTTATCGATGAAAGGAGAGCGAATAACACAGAACTTCTGAATTCGTGTCGGCAGAGGTACTGGGCCAGCTACCCGAGCCCCCGTCTGTTCCGCCGTCTCGGTAATTTGAGCTGCCGACTGGTCCAATATCTTGTGGTCGAAAGACCTCAACTTGATACGAATCTTTTGCTTTGTCATTTCACACGAACCTTCCCCCGGATCTGAGAATCTGCTCCAGCAAAGCCGAAGGTACTTGTTGATAGTGGTGAAATTCCATTGAGTGGGTGGCCCTTCCCTGACTCAAAGATCGCAGCGTAGTGGCATAGCCAAAAACCTCGCCCAGTGGAATAAGAGCATGAATTACTCTCGTGCTTCCTTGAACTCCAATGCCTTCGATTTGTCCTCTCCTGGCATCAAGATCGGCCAGTATGTCACCCAGAAATTGCTCCGGGCTGAATATATCCAGCTTCATAATCGGTTCAAGCAACGTAGGTTTAGCTCGGCTGACTCCTTCTTTCAGAGCAATCGAACCCGCCATCTTAAAGGCGATATCCGATGAATCCACCTCATGAAAGCTGCCATCACACAGGGTCACCTTAATGTCAACTATAGGATAATTGGCTATCACCCCGCGCTGTAATGCCTCCCTCACCCCTGCCTCCACAGCCGGGATATATTCTCGGGGTATGGCAGCTTGTCGAATACCATTGGCAAAGGCAAAGCCACTCCCCCTCTCCCCAGGCTCCAATCTGAGCACAACATGTCCATACTGGCCCCGGCCCCCAAACTGCTTTATGAACTTCCCCTCTGCCTCAGCCGAGGCTGTGATAGTCTCTTTGTAGGCTACTTGCGGTCTACCCGTCCTCACTTCTGCCTTGAATTCGCGCTTCATCCGCTCTAATAAGACATCTAGATGGAGTTCGCCCATGCCCGATATCACCGTCTGACCGGTCTCTGCCTCGTAATGCATTTCAAAAGTGGGATCCTCCTCCATCAGCTTCACCAAGGCACTACCAACTCTGTCCTGGTCAGCTTTGGTCTTCGGCTCAATCGCCACCGAGATCACCGGCTGAGGAAAACGGATGGCCTCGAGAAGAATCGGCTTGTGTGGATCACATAAGGTGTTGCCCGTAGAGGTGCTCTTCAAGCCCAAAGCAGCAGCAATCCCTCCAGCAACCACCTCCTCTACCTCTTCACGACGGTTAGCATGCATCCGCAGCAGTCTCCCTATGCGCTCTTTTTGCTCCTTAGCTGAGTTGAACACTTGAGCCTTAGCCTTTACCTTCCCTGAGTAGACTCTGAAATAAACCAGTCTGCCAACAAAGGGATCAGTCACCACTTTGAAGGCCAGGGCTGAGAAGGGGCTTGTTTCGCTGGCTTCACGGGTGACTATATGGCCTGTTCTTAGATCGGTTCCTTGAACTGGTGGCACATCTAGAGGGGAAGGGAGGTAATCCACCACTCCATCCAATAATCTCTGCACGCCTTTGTTTTTCAAAGCACTACCACATAACACGGGTACAAGCTTGTTAGCCACGCAAGCTCTCCGCAAGGCTTCCTTTATGTCCGAAGTACTGATAGGACGGCCTTCCAGGTAAGCCGCCATGAACTGCTCATCCTCTTCTGCCAGAGTCTCCAGTGCTATCTCCCGCTGCTCAAGAGCCTTGTCCGCATAACCCTGAGGTATGGCTGATTCCGCAGATGGAGCCTCGATATCGCCGGAGAACATCCAGGCTTTCATCTCGACCAGATCGATTATGCCCTGAAAAGCATCCTCTACTCCCAAAGGCAACTGGATAGATACCGTTTTGGCACCGAGTATCTCCTTTATCATGCCTACCGTGCGATAAAAGTCAGCACCCACCCGATCCATCTTGTTGACAAAACAGATTCTGGGAACGCGGTAAGAATCTGCTTGACGCCATACTGTTTCGGACTGAGGCTGAACACCTGCCACAGCATCAAGAACTACCACTCCTCCATCGAGTACCCGTAGACTCCGCTCTACCTCGGCAGTGAAATCCACATGTCCTGGAGTATCGATGATGTTAATCGGGTGCCCCAGCCAGTAGCAAGTAGTGGCGGCAGCAGTGATGCTGATACCCCGCTCACGTTCCTGATCCATCCAGTCCATTACCGCCGTCCCCTCGTCTACCTCACCAACCTTATAGGTGCGACCAGTGTAATAGAGAATCCTCTCAGTAACGGTGGTCTTACCGGCATCTATGTGAGCGATTATTCCGATATTCCTGATCTGCTGCAGAGAGGAAAGACGATCCGCCTCCTTCATGTTCGCCCCAGGCAAGCTCACTTCTTGATCCAGGACGGGTATAGCAACAGAATTAGACATCAACAATTTGTCCACCATGTCTACCATCGGAAATGTGCAAAGGCTTTGTTTGCCTCGGCCATCTTATGAGTATCATCGCGCTTCTTGATTGCAGCCCCTTGGCCCCGGGCCGCATCAATAATCTCCGCAGCCAGCTTCTCTGCCATCGACCTGCCACTCCGCCCTCTGGCGGCATCCAGTAGCCAGCGTATGGCTAAGGCACTGCCTTTTTCACCTCTGACTTCTACTGGCACCTGATAGGTGGACCCGGCCACACGACGTGCTTTGACCTGAAGTAACGGCGTGGCATTCTTGATCGCCTGATCTAAGACATCCGCCGGTGTCTTCTTCAGTTGCTCGGCAGCAATATCAAGAGCAGTATAAATGATGTTCTCAGCTTTGCTTTTCTTACCTTTTTTCATCGTCTTATTGATGACTCTCGTCACCAATTGGCTCCCGTACCTGGTGTCCGGCAGCACTTCCCTTTTGACTACCCTACCTCTTCTTGGCATATTCTCTCCCAATCACAAAAAACTCGGGCGCACCTTTCGCCAACTCACACGACTCCTCCGCCCGACCTGGCGACCTAGGCTCCCGAGCCCGGGCTCCCCGAGCCCTTGGCTTGCTTTGCTCCGTATCTGCTGCGAGCTTGCCGTCTATCGACAACACCGCCAGCATCCAGGGTACCACGCACAACATGGTAACGGACGCCGGGAAGATCCTTCACCCTACCGCCCTCAATCAGGACAACAGAATGCTCCTGTAAATTGTGCCCTTCGCCAGGGATGTAGGCTGTTACCTCCATGCCATTGGTCAGCCGCACCCGAGCAATCTTACGTAGGGCGGAATTGGGCTTCTTGGGTGTCATGGTCTTTACCTGAACGCAAACGCCTCTCTTCTGTGGAGAACCCTTGGTCTCTGTCACACGACGTTTGAGTGTATTGAACCCGCGGCATAACGCGGGAGCTTTAGTTCTCCTGCCGAGTCTTCTGCGCCCCCGCCGTACAAGTTGACTTACCGTAGGCATTTTATTTGCTCATCCATCCTCTCAGAAAAACGCACAAGTTCAAACTTTACCATTACTCCTGCCAAAAGTCAAGGTGGCGGGTGACACGGTAGCGTAACATATTGTGTGTAAAAAGAGGGGGGCGTATCCTTCTAGAGATAAGAGAAAGATATCTTAGAAAGGAGGACGCCCCATGGTACAGGTCAAAGACCTGACCCAACTCAAGTTAGAGGATTTGTGGCGGGAGGTCAAGGATGAGGAGGATTGGTGGGGGGATTTTGAGCAGGAGACC